>JAUYPI010000015.1 GCA_030697645.1 bacterium
AGAAATCTACCGTACGATCTGGAAGTACAACTATACCAGAATCCATTCCGCGCTCAAGATGCCGCCGAGAGAGTTTGCAAACAAGTTCGCCGCCGGTAGAATGACGTTACAAAGAGTGTCTTAAGAACGGGGTCCACTCCATCTTACGAAGTAACATACCCGGGCGTTGATCAACAGACCGGATCAGCAAAAGTAAGAGATTCAAGACGAATATCCGACATAAAACAGATTCAACTGGCGTTAGAGCTGTATTATGACGGGACCAGTTCATATCCACAAACAAACGGATGGGAAAATGCGCTGCAAGCTAAAGGGGTAATACCAATAGCGCCGAAAGACCCCGCGGGAAGTACGTCGTATTATTACCAGGCATGCACTACGAGCGATGTTGTAAAAAATTATTGTTTGGCGGCGAGGTTGGAAGATTCGAGTAATTCCGCTCTTGCCAACGATAATGATTCTAACCCCGACGGCTGTACATGCCCGACGGCGGACCCAAACTTTAATGTGACATCTGTTTTTTAACGCACCAGTCGTTGGCTTAGCCAGCGGTTTATGCTTGTAAATCTCAAAATCTATCGAAGTCTGACTTCAAGACAATAGTGAAGGACACCCATCCCCTATAAAAAAAGTACAGCGCTGAGACACCGTGGGTGTCTCAGCGCTGTTTTTTCGTCTGCGGCGCCTTGATACTGTATAGCGTGGCGCGAGAATTTTAGGCCCCTCTCTCGCTCCGAAGCGCCTCATAGAGCTCTATGTTTTGTCGGAACATGCGATCGGTACTCCACCGCTCTTCGGCTGCAAACTTTGCCTTAAGTGCTTTGTCGTACCATGCGCTGGGGTTTTCCACGAACATACGATGTACCTCGGAAAGTCTTATGCGGAGCTCCTCAGCGTCAAACGAGTCTTGGTCGAAGTCGCCGACGCCGTTTGAGCCGAACGGAAACCACGTTTCCGGATCGGCTTCAAGATACCAGCCATCCGGCGTGGACAAACTGAGCGTTCCGTCCATTGCGCCGCCCATCCCCCATGTGCCACATGCCTCATACGGCGCTCGTGGTGTTTTGATACAGAGGTGGAGACCCCGCTTTGCCGCGCGCATCATGTCGAGCTCGTAGCCAGGGACAACCGCTATGCGCGGTTCTTCCCTCGAGAGCGCGTACCATTCATTCCACGCCTGTATCATCTTCTCGTCATCGGGGTGTGGTTTCCCGGCGACGAAAAGCCGCGCGCGCTTTTCTTTGAGGAAGCGAACGAGCCACCCCTTGTCCGCGCGAAGGAGCTCGGGACGTTTATACGCCGCAAACCGGCTGCACCAGCCGAGAGTAAACGCTTCACCGTCTTCCTCGCGCTCACTCCAGCACCGCCCGCCGGTCCATCGCCGCACTTCGTGCGCAAACCAGATGACGTGCGCTCTCTTTACGCGCTCAAGCCCCTCTGCGCCCAATACAGCGCAGAAATCAGGATGTTGCCAGTCGCCGCGGTGTTGGCCGTTCGTAATGTATGTGAACGGTGCGTCAGTTTCTACCGCAGAGAGGAGCTTGTGCGCGATGCCGAAATGTCGCCGCGAGACGGCCTTGGTTATTCCGGCAAGGTAGCGCCCTACCTCGGCCATTTTGAAATGATCGTATTCATCGGTGCAGCCGACTGCACGCAGGAGGACTTCATCATATCCGGAGAGCCAGCGCACATGCCGAAGACTATACTCAGGGTTGCCATCTTTCACCGGCGTGTGCGTCGTGAAGAGTACCCGGGAGCGCACCTGCTCGAGCGCTTTTTTAAACTGTTCCGTCCCGGGAGCCGCGCTTCGGCATGCTTCTCTCATGAGCTCGACGGCGGTAAAGACGGCGTGGCTCTCTTGGACGTCATAGAGAGCGACATCGATCTCGAGCGCGCGTGGCGCGAGTACCGCGCCTACGCCGAGAATAAGCGAGTGCGCGACCTTCCGGTCCATGTTTGTCCCTTGGACCCGGGCGCCGCCATAGAGGCCCATGGTATTCGTGCGCCCGATGCTCCCTTCGGCTGGGTTTTCGTTTTCTGCAATATCCGTGTCGAGGAAAAGAATGCGGCAGTTGCCGAACACATCTTCCCGTAATTCTCGAACCGCGACATACACCGGCTTTCCTCCAATGGGGATGTTCAGCCGTACCCGAGTATCATGCAATACATGCTCGAGATAGCGTCTGTCGTGGTGTACCACCATTTCATTCCCTGAGACATCCTGCCGGTAGTAGCCCGTCCGAGGTAGTATGGTCACCGCTAGCGTCGGATACCCCATTTCGTATGCCGTGCGCACATGTCCTCCGGAGAGTACGCCAAGCCCGCCGGTGTATGTGAGCAGCGACTGATCAAGAGCGATTTCCGGCGTGACGTATACGACCACGCCGCTCCGCTGCTTAGTTTTAGACATTTCAAAGTCCTCCGCTTTGCTGTTGTGCCTTTCGGCTCTCTGTTCGAGAGTTGCTGCAATACGGTCACAGCCATTTCCACCCTCGAGTTTCCAAAAGATTTCTGCAGTAAGAGTAGCCTGTTTTTTGGTTTTTGTTAAACGCGCGACGATTTTTGATCGACAGACTTATCCACCGTGCGTACTTTGGGTAGGCGATGATGGTGCTATACTACTGGCTAGACAACGATCGCTTCGGTGCGATTGAAGGCGAAACAAGCCGTCGCGATCGAATACAAAACAGAGAGGAGGTGATTAAGCATGTTTGAGAAAGCTGGCCAATGGGTGAGCACCATCGGCGGGGGCGTGTGGGGTATTGTTTTAGCCCTGACCGCGCTCTGGGTTCTGTTCGGCCCAATCCAGAAGGTAGCGCTTGACTTCGGCGTTTACCTCCAGGGTAACTGGCAAGGGCTCCTGACCGCCGCGGTTATTCTGCTGGTTGTTGACAAGGTTTTCAGGAGTGGGGGAAGCTGATAGTCCGGTTCCCCATTTATGGAACAGGCCGCGCCTTACACCGTACGGGTGTTGGTCGGAGCTGTAGCTGGTGGTGTGTTGCTATTGGCACACCGGCTGGTCGACAGCGCGTTTTACGGTTAGGTAACGAGAAGGAGAAGGAGGCCCGAGCCTCCTAAATGTGGCGTAGTTTTCCTCACGCCGGCAGACCCAATCGTACTGCGTGCTTTCAGCAGTAAAGTGCGCGATGCGACGTTCGGGTTTTCATAGACCTGCTACAGTTTTTCGATCCTCTCAATAGAAGAAGGTAGACTCCGTGTAGGTTCTCGATCTTACACGCACCCCTCTTATCCCCCACCGCACATCTGTCACAGAGATAGAGCGGTGGGGCTTTTTTATAAAAGCGAAAAGCGCAAAGAGAAAAACAACAGTGTAAAGAGCAAAACGAATTTCCAAATTCCAAAAAACCCGTCTCCAAACAAATCACCATACTCAAAATTTGAAATTTGTTTGGAGATTGTTGGTTGGAGCTTGGAATTTTTTTGATGTACCTTTGCCCCCTCGCTCGTGGTACCATGACCTTGATGGAGATACGGGAAAAACTTTTGGCGCTGATCGCCGCGGTGCTCCATCGGTGTGGCGCCGGGGAAAACACGTTTTCGCTCGAACATCCGGCGGATGTCTCGCGTGGCGACTACGCAACGAACGCGGCGCTTATTGCGGCAGGGCAGCTCGGGAAGTCGCCGCGAGAGATTGCGACGCAGCTTGCCGTGGCGCTTGAAGATCGGAAGCCCGTTGAGATTGAGCGAATCGAGGTTGCAGGACATGGTTTTATAAATTTTTTTCTCTCGCAGCAATTTTTTGCTTCGAGCGTCACGCGCGTGCTCGAGGCGGGTGAGCGGTTCGGCAGAAACGAAACTCTGGTCGGCAAAAAAGTGATGGTCGAGTATACTGACCCGAATCCGTTCAAGGTCTTCCATATCGGGCACCTGATGACGAACGTGATCGGCGAGTCAATCGCGCGAGTATTTGAATTTTCCGGCGCCGAGGTCAAGCGCGCGAATTACCAAGGCGACGTCGGCCTTCACGTCGCAAAGGCGATCTGGGGGATGCAGAGTAAGGCGGGTGAGTGCCCCGAGGAGAGCGCGCCGCTCTCCGAACGCACGGCCTACCTCGGAGTGGCCTATGTGCTCGGGGCCGCGGCGTATGAGGAGGACGCGGACGCGAAACATGAGATACAGCATCTCAATCGAAAGATATATGATCGTTCCGACACAGAGATAAACCGACTGTACGATGCCGGGCGGCAGTGGTCGCTCGACCATTTCGAGGAGTTGTATGCGAAACTCGGAACAAAATTTGATTACTATTTCTTTGAGTCCGAGGTGGCGGGCCCGGGGAAGCAGCTCGTCGAGGAGTACAAGGCGCGCGGCGTCTTCGAGGAGAGCGATGGGGCGACCATCTTTCGCGGCGAGAGAGAAGGTCTCCACACGAGGGTATTTTTGACACGCGATGGTTTGCCGACGTATGAAGCAAAAGAGCTCGCGCTTGCAGAGATGAAGTACGAGAAATATCCCTATGGCCAGTCGGTTATCGTGACGGCAAACGAAATCACCGAATACTTTAGGGTCCTTCTTGCTGCGATGGCAAAAATATTTCCCGACCTTGCGTCGAGGACGCATCACATTACGCACGGCATGTTGCGTCTTGCAACAGGCAAAATGTCCTCCCGTACGGGCACGGTCATCACCGGTGAGTCGCTGATCGAGGACTCGATCGCGCTTGCACGCGAGAAAATGCGCGTGAGCGATGTGCTCGCGGGGGAGGAGCGTGAGGCGGTCGCCGAGGCAGTAGGCGTCGGCGCGCTCAAGTACGCGATCTTGCGGCAGAATCGGAGCCGCGACATCATCTACGACGCCGAAAAATCATTTTCTCTCGAAGGAGATTCGGGACCGTACCTCCAATACGCCTATGTTCGCGCGTGCTCGGTCATGGAGAAAGCGCGACAGGCGAGCATCGAATACAATAATCCACTTTCCACTTTCCACTTTCCACCCTCTCCGCTCGACCGCCTTCTTTATCAATTCCCCGAAGTTGTCTCGCACGCGCTCGAGGAGTACGAACCACACCACGTTACCACCTACCTCACCGAACTTGCAGCGAGTTTCAACAGCTTTTACGCGAGCCACACGATCATTGACCCCGACAATCCGGAGCTCTCGAGCTACCGACTCTCTCTCACCGCCGCCGTCGCGCAGGTCCTCAAAAACGGCCTCTCCCTCCTCGGCATCAGAGCGCCGGAGTGGATGTAAGCGCTGTAAGGAGATATGGGACTGTTTGGCTCCATGCTCAAGAACATCAAGATGGTAAATTACGAAATCCGAGACTCCGATGTCCCCCGCCGTGCGAAAATTCCAAGCTCCAAAAAACAAGCTCCAAACAAATCACAATACTCAAAATCCAATTTCCAAACACGGACTGCGGCGTGTTTGTGATTTGAGATTTGAATCATTGGAACTTGTTTGGAAATTGTTGGTTGGAGATTGGAGCTTCGTCGTGGTTGATATCGGATGTCTCCGTCGGCAATTTTGTAATCTCAGATCAAGAAAAATCGAGACTATTTATTTTTCGTTCTGAATGCTGTATTTCATTTTTGGTGAAAACGTGGACGCTTCGCTCGCGCGCAAGCGCGAGCTGCTTCAGACGCTTCGGACCAAGCGGCCGAGCGCGCACGAGGTGCGCCTTGAAGGCGAGGAGGTGACGGATGATCGCCTCGTGGAGCTCTGCGGTGCGCGGGGGCTTTTTGAGGCGAAGACCATTGTGGTGCTTGACGGCGCGTGTGAGAGCGCGGCGAGCCGTGAGGCGCTCGTCGCTGCTGCTCCGCTACTTGAGAGTTCCGAGAACGCGTTTGTCGTTTTCGAGCGCGGCGCGGTCGACGCGGCGACCGCGAAGGTGCTTGTGGCTGTGGCGGTAAAGACGTTTCGGAGTCCAGCCCCTTCCGTGGAAGGGGCTGGACGCGGGCGGCGTGACTACGACCCCGCCCTCTTTGCGCTCGCGGACGCGCTCGGAGAGCGCGACAAAAAAGCGCTTTGGGTACGCTACGCTCGCGCGCGGCTTATCGAAGGAAAGGCACCGGAGGAGATTCACAACATACTCTGCTGGCAAGCGCGGGCAATGTTAGCCGCAAGCGCTTCCTCAAGCGCAGACGAGGCCGGCCTCAAGCCATTCGTTTTCAGTAAGTCAAAGCGCTATGCCGCGCGCTTCAAGCCGGAAGAGCTCCGCTCTCTTGCCGGAGATCTCGTCGGACTCTACCACGACGCCCGCCGCGGCATCGAGGAACTCGACTCCGCGCTCGAGCGGTTTATTCTCTCCTTGGTCTGAAAGATCGCTACATAGTTTCATCCGCGCTCTTCCTTCATTTCACTTTGTAAAAATGGTGGTGATATATGCTGCTATAATCGCAAGGACAATAGGCACCAAGAAGCTCCATATCGTTTTAGGTAACCAGCTTTCTCGTTTGTCCAGAATAAATTGTCGTTTGAGCTGGAGCTGTGTTTTTTGCACATTAAGAAATTCAATATCCTCGCCTTCAATGAAGTCTTCAATACTGGCAGAATAGTATTCCTTGAGATTAAAGATGCGGTACGGCTTTTCGTGTTCAATTTCTAACAATCTTTCCTCAATAGCTTTCAGTGAGGCGGGTCCCTTGTATTTGAATATATTTTGTTCCTTTGATTCTATTTCCATACATAATGTGATGACAACGCGAAGAGTACTCGTCCAGCGGGTTATCAACAGATGCGCATTCGATACGGTGCAGGTGCGTCGTGCACGCGGCCGATAAGAGGCCGTTTTTCTTTTATCGCAGCGCGTCACAATACGCTCTCTGCCCAAACCGCTTGAGGCCATCAAAAATTGCGCGAGGGAAGTCCGCGCGATTCACGCGAGGTTCGAACCTCAGAAGTCGTTGCCGCGTAAGGATTTCGGGGAATTTTATGGAACGAGTCCAATAGTGTCCGCCCCCCGGGACTCGGACCCGGAACCGTGACCTTAAAAGGGTCCCGCTCTACCAATTGAGCTAGGGGCGGAAATATGCAATTTTAGCGTATAGCGTTTAGCTTGCAGGCGCAAGACTAACGAGGAGTTCATGGTTCGTCATTAGTGCGGCCGATGCGTATTGCGTATGGGTGCTGCACGCTTAGAGCGGCAGGTCGAAAGCGAAGAACCCCGCGCCCGAGAAAAGGAGGGAGAGGGAGATGGCAAAAAGCAGGAGATAGAAGGGAAGCGTGCGGGCGAGCGCATCGGGAGCGAGGAGTTCGATGACGAGCTCGGCGAGGAGAAAGAGCGCAAGCACGAGCGCGGCAACCTGTGTAAGGAGACCAGTAAGAAGTAGCGCACCGCCGACGATCTCGATTGCCGCGAACAGTATGAGGAGGCCGCGCGCGGGTTTCAATCGCAGAGCTGTGAGCGAGCGCATCCAACGCCCCCTCTCGCGATGGAGTTTGAGTACGCCGAGGTTGAGAAATATGAGCCCTGCGGTAAGGCGCAGGAGTGCCGGTGCGACAAGCGCAAAGTCGAGGAGATCAGGAAACGGGTTGAGCATACGAAAAGTGTAGCATACGATAGTTACTGATGCATACGTACGTAATTTTGCATAATATACGGAGTGCGTACAACGTCGGTTCGATTTTTCGCACCGCAGAGAGCGCGGGCGTAGCACGTATTTTTCTCACTGGCTACACGCCGACACCGACCGATCGCTTCGGGAGAGCGCGTGGGGACTTGGCAAAAGTCGCGCTTGGTGCCGAGCGGATGGTGAGCTGGGAGCGCCATGTGCGCCTCGCGCCGCTTTTGGGGCGGCTCAAGAGCGAAGGCGTCGCGCTCGTTGCTGTCGAGCAGGCGCCACAGGCACAAGACTATCGCTCGTTTCGCGTTTGTGGACCGACGGTGTTTATTTTCGGCAACGAGGTCCGCGGACTCTCGACAAGCGCGCTTGCGCTCGCGGATACGGTACTCGAAATCCCCATGCGTGGCAGGAAAGAGTCGCTCAATGTCGCCGTTGCGGCAGGGGTCGTTTTGTTTTCGTGCATGGAGAGAGTGGAGGGTGGAAAGTAGAGAGTAGAAAGTATTAGAATGGATGTATGAGTTTTTTTGTTCCCTACTGGTCGCGATTCAAGGAAATTTTCTCTCTCGACCTTCGCTCCCTCGCGCTCTTTCGCGTGAGCTTTGCGACGCTGATCCTCTTCGACCTCGCGGGGCGGGCGCAAGGGCTCCTCGCGCACTATACTGACCTTGGTGTTTTTCCTCGTGAGGTTGCGCTTCGATGGTATCACGAGCCCTTCTTTCTTTCGCTTCATTTTCTCGACGGGTCGTGGGAGGCGCAGGCGGTGCTTTTTGTCATCGCGGCGGTGTTTGCTCTGATGCTCCTCGTCGGCTACAAGACGCGCGTGGCCACGATCGCCTCCTGGCTTCTTTTGATTTCACTTCAGACGAGGAACCCGTTGATTCTCCAAGGGGGAGACATCTTCATGCGCGCCACGCTTTTCTTCGCGATGTTTCTCCCGTGGGGCGCGCGGTACAGCGTGGACTGCGTGCGAAGGTCGTCGTCCGTAAGTGGCGAGCGCCATGCTTCAGTATGGACTGCGGGTTTCATGATCCAGGTCGCTGCGGTCTATGTCTTTGCGGGTTTGGTTAAAACTAGCGTCGAGTGGACACGAGAAGGGTCGGCGATCTACTACGCATTGAGCATCGATCAGTTTACGAGGCCGTTCGGGTACTTTTTACTCCAGTTTCCCGATCTTCTGCGGCTGCTCACGTTCGCGACGCTTCTCTTCGAGCTCTTCGGGCCGCTGCTTTTGTTCGCTCCGGTATTTACGCGTCAGCTGCGTTTTGCTGCGGTCGCGGGGTTCATCGCGATGCATCTCGGGTTCATGGCGAGCATGCGGCTCGGGCCGTTCCCCTGGATCGGGATAATCACTATGCTCGCGCTCTTGCCCTCTTTCGTGTGGGACTTCGCTTCGCGCCACGCTCGAGCGCGACAGCGCGCGGGGCTCACGATATACTACGACGGCGAGTGCGGCTTTTGCGCCTCGCTCTCCCGCTACCTGAAGACATTTTTGCTTCTCGCTCCTGCACGGCTCCTCGTGGCTGCGACTGACGAGCGCGCGGCTCGCGAGATGGCAGAGCATAATTCCTGGGTTGTCGTTGACGCGGACGGGAGGCGGCACTTTGTGTTCGATGGAGTTGTCGCGGTTATTCGGGCGTCGCCAATCATTTGGTTTCTGGCGCCGATGCTCACATTGCCGCCAGTCTCCGCACTCGGGGAATGGCTCTACGTGCGGGTGGCTCGGAGGCGAAGGAATATATGCATACCCGCGACATTGGCGGCCATGGCTGCAGAACGGCCGCGGCGCTCGATGGTGTCCGCGGGCTCTCGCGCGATGAGTGCCGCATGCGGGCTCCTTTTTATTGGGATCGTTTTGGCGTGGAATATAGACGAACTGCCGCAGGCCTCGTTTTCTCTGCCGCATGCGGCGCGTGATGTCGCGCACCTCACACGCCTCGATCAGCGATGGGCAATGTTCTCACCGCCGCTCCGCGAGGACGGTTGGTATGTCATCGTCGGCACGCTTGAGGGCGGGCAGAGCGTAGATCTCCTACGCGGCGGCGCCGCGGTATCGTATGAAAAGCCGCGCTCTGTCGCCGCGATGTACCCGACCGAACGGTGGCGGAAGTACCTCATGAATCTCTACCTTGGGGATTTTGCTATCTATCGGCAGCACTACGGTTCCTACCTTTGTTACACATGGAATCGCGCGCACCAGGGAGCGGAGCGTGTTGCTTTGATCGACATAGCGTTCATGTCCGAGATGACGCTCGCGAACTATGAGCGTGCAGTGCCCGAGCGAAAATCGCTCTGGATCTACGATTGCAGGGCGCCGCTCGGGGTGGCATCGGAGGTACCCACACCGAACGAGGAGCCGTCTCCGTCTTTTGACGAACCCTCTGACGAGCCCTCGCCGACAACCGGCGTGCCGCTTCCGTATCCGACGCTTTGAAAGGAAAAGAGTAATGCCCTGCAGCCGAAGCTACAGGGCATCAAAGCCGTAAACCGAAAGGGGTTGGGCACTACATGTTCATCGGTAGCTCCTTAACATTATTTTCTGATAAGTGGTTTCAGGATTAACTTGAAACCGAGCCTAAGGAGGAAGAACACTAAACCGTAATAGAAGAGCATGGTGAGCAAGGGCTCAAGCTCCCCGACAAGGCCGCGTACTACTTGAGTAATCGTGCCCGGCGCGAAGTGGCGTATCAGCGCTAGTGTTGTAATGGCGAGTACTGTTAGTACAAAGCGCCGGGGTGTGCCGAAGAAAAATCTCGACCATGCCTTCGCCCTTGATCTTCGTCGCGTTGCCACGAAAAGTCTCCTCTACTTTCCGCTTGGTTGTTTTGTCCGATCGGAGATCTCCTTTCCGACGGCGGTAGTGCCATCAGGGAGAATCTCCAGGACGATCCGCTTCTTGCGCGGCTGATTCTTGCCCAGTACGACGCGGATAATAACTTCCAGCTCCTCGTACTCACGGGGATCATCAGGCTTGCTCATATCGAGTCCTCATAGGTGGTGCGGCTGGAAATAAGGAGGCGGCTTATGTGTCCTCGTCAACGCTGGGATTCTTTTTTTGAATGCCACGACGAGGTCTCGGCACACTCCCTTTTTCCCAATAAAGGGCTTCAAGAGCATCTTGAAGTCGAGAATGAGAAAGAGGAATACTAAACCGCAATAGAAGAGCATGCGGAGCAAAGGCCCCAGCTCTCCTCCTATGCCGTGGAAAGAATCACGGATATGCGTCTAAAAATAGACTAGCATACTTTCTAAATCGTGTCAATTTAATAGACCACCAGGTCCACGAGTTTTCCGTCCGAATCGCGGAGCTCAATCACCTCGCGCTTTTCTTTCCACAACTCCTCGTCGCGGCCGAGGTAAAGACGCCAGTCGTCTTTGAAAAAGTTTTCTTCTCCGCGGTGGCGCTCGACGCAGGCGTCATAATTCGCCGTCTTGACGATAAATTCCTGACAGGCAGGGGAGAGGGTTGGCGGGATCGAGACTGGCACGGTGCACTCGCCGACGCGCTCGATATAGTCGAGGCAGGCGTCCTCAAGCGATGAGGCACCGTAGGCACGGGCTTCCGGGCGGTGCGACGGCGGGAGCGGCTCATTCTTGATACGCGGGCATTCACGAGAGAGCGAGGGCGTAAAATTTTGGAACTGCTCAAAGTAGCCGGTGCAGATGTTCGGGAGGAACGACATGCCATTCGGCGAGCGGCCAGTGAGGATATAGGCGCGCTCCCCCGGCGCGAGGGCGATTGGCGCCGTGACATTGACGCGGCCGAGCAAGGGAATACGCACCGCCTCGCCGATGACGATGCTCCGCCCGGTGATTGGGCTCGTGAGCGTCCAGCCGGTGACCGGCGCAGGCACGAGCGCATTGCGCGAGCGGCGGAGCTCAAGATACTCGCGCACAGGTTCGCTCGCGCGTGCGTGCGCGAGCTCAAGCGTAACCTCTCCGTGAAATGGGGAGTATCGGGCTTCCTCCTCAAGCCGCGCCACTACCTCTTCGACTTTTCGCACTTCCTCGCGGATGCGCTCAAGCTCGCGCGCGATCTCCTCTTTTGTGCGCTGCTTCGGCGGTTTGTCTGCCGAGGCCGGAGTCCCCGAAGCATCATCGCGCGCGGTCGGCACGCCAAGCGTCTGCTGCTGGTTCAGAAAAAGCCCTCCACCCGGCCCGCGTGCTGGCCCGCCTCCTGCAAACCAGATGAGGCCGAAGAGGAGAAACATGCCGATAACCCACCCGAATTCATTCATGCCGGTATTGTATCCTAAAACTAAACAGCTGTGCGACTTCTATTTCTCACCGAAGTCGCGCAAGTTCCTGCCGCACCACCGCGGCATCGCTCCACGCCACTTTTGTGCCACGTGGGCCGCAGATTGAGGGGTCGGAGCCCTTGCCGGTGATGACGACGACGTCGCCGCGCCGTGCTATGCCGAGTGCGGTGCGGATGGCAAGGTGGCGGTCGATAATTATCTGGGGACTGGTAATTGGTAACTGGTTACCGGGGACTCGTAACTGGTCACTAGTAACTGGGAATTTGTTGTTTATCGCCCCTGACTTGATTTCTTCGATTATTTTTTCTGGCGGCTCATCATATGAATCTTCATCGGTGAGAATGATACTGTCGCAATACTCCGCCGCGATGCGTCCCATCTCCGGCCGCTTCCACTTGTCCCGCCCCCCACCGGTAGCCCCTAACACGCAGATGAGTTTTTTCGTATCGTCGTTCGACGTTTTGAATTTTTGAATTTTTGAATTTGGAATTTGTTTGAAAATTGAAAATTGAAAATTGAAAATTGATTCCCTGAGAAACTGGTACACGGCCCTCAGGGAATCGGGCGTATGCGCATAATCCACGATAACGTCAAATGTTTGTCCTTCTCGTATATATTCCATCCGGCCGGGCACTCCGGCGAACGAGGCGATGGCGCATGCGATGATCTCCGTCTCGATGCTGATGCCTTTCGCGAGGGTTGCTGCGGCGAGGATGTTTGAGAGGTTGAAGACGCCGACGAGCGGCGAGGTTATGAGGTGGCCGTCAAATGTAAAGGCGATGCCGTCGTTTTTAATCTCATACGGCTCGGCGTCTTTGAGCGAATATGGGCAGGGTCGTGCTGGGCTGGCCCCGTTCGAAGCAGCGCTTCTAACGGCGCGGACGGCGGCGAGGAAGAGTGAGCCCGCTTCGTCGTCTGCATTCGCGACCATTACCCTCTGCCGCTTTGGCGAGTTCGCGAGCGAACGCGCGATCGAGAGCTTTGCGTCGCGGTACGCCTCGTATGATCCGTGCGATTCGATGTGCTCGGGTGCGAGATTGGTGAAGACGAGCGCGTCGAGCGCGAGGAAGCGGTGGCGGTGCTGCGCTGCTCCTTCGGAGGTCATTTCGATCACCGCGTGCGTTGCACCACGCGAAAGCGCGCGGCGTAAAAATCGTTGAAGAAAAAACCTGCCCGGCATCGTCATTCGCGAGAGGTTACGCTCCTCCCACGAGCTGATTTTGAATCGCACGCCGTTTGCGAGCGCGACCGTATACCCCGCCTCCTCCAAAATCGCCGTGATGAGCTCAGAGACAGTCGTTTTTCCCTTCGTGCCGGTAATGCCAATCACCGTGAGCGAGCGGGCGGGGAAGCGATACAGCGCTGCGCCGACAAGGGCCAAGAGGTAATGATAGGCGCGGCACAGGGGGCGTGGGATATAATGTGGCATAAATAGTAAACCCGGAGGGTTCGTTTAGGAGCGTGCGTGCGCGTTTTGGAAAATTTGTCGGATCACGTCGTCTATATTCGGCTCGTCTATCAGGATGTCGTCAACGGGCAGGCCGGAGGAGAGAAGCGCTGAGGCAACCGCAGTCGCTTCACTCCGTGGCACGCTCACGATTGAGTGGAATGGACTCTGATAGTCGACCTCGCCGTAGCGGGCGAGTTCTCCATGGGAAGCGCCCCCCTGATTAAAGGTTATAGTGAGTACCTTGTGCGTGGCGTATTTATTGATAAGCGCCTTGAGTGGTCCGTCATAGATGATGCGCCCAAGGTTTATGATGATTATACGCTCGCAGAGCTCCTTGATGTCTTCCATGTAGTGCGAGGTTAGCAGTATCGTTGTCTTTTGTTGGCGGTTATATTTTTTGATGAATTCGCGCATATTCTGTTGCGCGACGACATCAAGGCCGATGGTAGGCTCGTCGAGGAACAGGACTCGTGGATTGTGGAGCAGTGCGGCGATGAGCTCGCATTTCATGCGCTGTCCGAGCGAGAGTTTTCGTGTTTGTACATGGAGGATGTCGCGGACGTCGAGCGTCGCAACAAGCTCGTCCAAATTTGCCCGAAACGTCGCGTCGTCCAGCTCATAAATCGCCTGATTCAGCACGAATCCTTCGTATGCAGGCAAGTCTTCCCAAAGCTGACTTTTCTGCCCCATGACGAGAGCGAATTGTTTTTGGAAGACTTTTTCACGTCGTCTCGGCTCGTAACCGAGCACAGAAAGTCGGCCGCTCGTCGGGTGAATGAGTCCCGAGAGCATTTTGAGGGTCGTGGTTTTGCCTGCGCCGTTTGGTCCGAGGAAACCGACGAGCTCGCCTTCTTCAATAGAGAACGAAATGGTATCGACCGCACGCGCCTCTTCGGTTTTTCTATTAATGAGCGCACTGAGCGACCCCACGACGCCGGGGTCTTTTTTGTAGAATGTATATGTGCGCGAGAGATTGTCTACGGATATGACAGGCATGGTTAGATTCCGATACTTTCGTATCGTTTTAAGCCACATCTCCAGACGAGCGCAATGACGCCATAGAGCGCGATGATCCACACCACCTCGACAACGAGTCCCTTCAGGCCGAGGGAGAGGTCGATCTTTTTGAGGTACAGTTGCGCGGGAATAAAGAAAGAGTACCCGAACGGAAGCAGGAAGCTTATATTGACGAATGTCGCCGGGAGGAGGTTCAATGGAAAGTAGCTTCCGGCGAAGAAACGTTTAATGCGAGAAATACTCGCAGAAACACCGTCCGTTTCATCCGTCCAAAACGCAATGAGGCCTATGAGGTATGCGATCATGAATTCTATGACAAAAGCGAAGATCGCCATCGTGGTGATCACCACAAGATATGCAAGGTTAGTGTTGATGGCGATCGTGTTGAGGAAGAAGAGCATGACTATAAGTTGGCTCGCGACCGACATCAAGGTCGCCAGGCTTGCGAACCCCCGAACAAAGTTTGCGCCGAGGTAGCTCACTGGCTGCAGCAAGTATACGGACAGCCGCCCTCGCTTGATGTCATTCGCGATGCGGTCTTCGGCGAAACTCCGAACGACCATGTTGAAGAGGTTGCCGATCAGGAAATACGTAACCATTTCTTGATAGGTAAAATCGCGGAGTAGTGGCTCGCCGCTTGCGCTGAAGATTGCCGACCATAACACGAGCACCAGGAGCATTTCCGCGATCTCGCCGACGCGGTACGCGACGATGGTAAAGCGGTAGGTAAGCCCGCGCTGCCAGTTCGCCTTGATGAGCGCGAGATATTTGTTGGGGACGGCCATATTTTCATTTTTCCACTTATTTTTTCACTTATGCGATGAACCCGCTCACTTGGTGTGTCCAAAGCGTATAATAGATGCCCTTGCGCGCGAGCAGCGCGTCGTGTGTCCCGTCCTCTGTGACGACGCCCTTCTCAAGCACGATGATGCGATCCATTTTTTGAATGGTACTCAGGCGGTGTGCAATGACGACCGTCGTTTTTCCCTGCATGAGTTCGGCGAATGCGTCTTGGATGTAGCGCTCGCTTAGGCTGTCGAGTGAGCTGGTCGCTTCGTCGAGGAGGAGAATCGGCGCATTTTTAAGCATAGCGCGGGCAATGGCCACCCGTTGACGTTCGCCGCCGGAGAGCTTCACGCCGCGCTCACCAACAAGTGTCTCGTACTCCAGAGGAAACGCGCTCACAAAGTCGTGCGCGTGGGCTTTTTTTGCCGCTTCGATGACTTCCGATTCGCTCGCACCGGGCTTGCCGTAGGCGATGTTCTCGCCGAGACTCCGGTGGAAGAGGATAGGGTCTTGCGGTACGTAGGAGATGGCAGCGCGGAGGTCATCCTGTTTGAGCCGCCGGACGTCCTGGCCGTCTACGAGGACTGCGCCCTCCTCTACATCCGCGAAGCGGAGGATGAGTTTCGTGATCGTGGTTTTGCCGGCGCCCGAGTGGCCGACGATGCCGACCTTTTCTCCTGCCCGAATCTTGAGAGAAAAATCGGAGAAGATTTTTTGCTTATGATACGCAAATGTCACGCGGTCGAATACGATCTCGCCCCCGGCGATATGGAATTCTTCCGGC
This sequence comes from bacterium, assembly GCA_030697645.1. Lineage (NCBI taxonomy): Bacteria > bacterium. The sequence goes on from JAUYPI010000015.1 coordinate 15,820, forward strand.
GCGTCGGGATCGCTAATGTCCGATTTTTTTTCGAACACCTCGACAAGTTCTGATGCGTTTGAGAGCGTTCTGGTGAAGCGGCTTATCGAATTTCCGAGAAACCAGAGACTGTTAAAAATTCTGCCGAAGTAGAGCTGTACGAGTACCACGGTTCCCGTCGAAAGGGCGCCCGCAAGCCAGAAGCGGATTGAAAGATACATACCGACGATCTCAAGGAGCATCATGAGCGTCCCCTGTGCCGCGTACATGACGATCTCAAAATTCCATGCTTGACGCCGTGCTTCTTCTTGGCGGCCGGTGTAGACCGTAAATGCGTCATACTCACGTCTGCTCGACGCGAACATTTTTATATTGAGAATGTTCGTAATCACATCCGCGATGCGGCCGGTCACCTTTGAATCTTCCGCTGCCTCGGCGAGATCATACGGGCGTTGTTTTCGGATAAACAATAAAACGATCGCGATGAATGCGACGCTCCACAGAAAGAAGAAAATCGCTATTCCCGGCGATGCTTGGAAAAGCACCACCAGTACCACAACGAGAAGCAGGCCGTTCATCCAGAAGTTGAAGGCGAATACTTCTTGCATGTTTTGAAATGCGTCTATATAACGGCGCGTGCTCGCGACGAGCGAGCCGACGAACGTGTTGCTGAAAAAACTATACGAATGCCGGGTGATCCGCACGAATGCGTCATTCGCAAGCGCCCGGATTATCTTGCGCTGCGATTTCCAAAGCAGGTAGTCCGCCAGGCGATAGGCGATATTGCTTGCCACGGCGGCTATCACAACAAAAAAGAGCAGGTGAAAAAGCGTCTGCGCGATCGCTGACTTCTCCGGCTCGCTTGATATGGCGTCTATGAGTCTGCGGTAGAGGACCGGCGTGACTCCGTTCGAGATGAGCGTTCCGGTCGCATAGAAAGAGAGAGCCGAAAAAAACGACCAGCGGTATTTTTTCATCTGGAGCCAGTAGTAGTGTATGATGGTGCGAAAACGCACGCCACCTTTTTGTTTTTTAGTTTGTGCCATGGTGTTACGGTCGGGAGCCTAAGGCTCCTCGCCCAAATAACTTTACGAACCTCGCGCTCACTGCGCATTCACCTGCGGCTCGTGCTCAATCACGAAATCCTCGTCGTACAACCAGTACGCCTACGGTTTCGTTCATTGCGCGCCAAGCCACATCTGAACGCACATTGAACACGAGTTCCGCAAATTATTTTGGCGAGGAGCCTAAGGTCTTGAGCGCCGCCTTGATCCTCTCGCTCGTGTCTGCGGTGCTTGGCGGCATTTTTTTGAGTGCTTCCCGTGCCTCACGGGCGCTGTAGCCGAGGGTGGTGAGGGCGTCAATGACATCGCCGTAGTCCTCGCCCGCGCTATCCGCCTCGCGTGCGCTTGCGAGCGAGTCGCGGAGTTCGAGCACGATTTTTTGGGCCGTCTTTTTGCCGATGCCGGAGACCTTGGTGAGGTAGGAAGTGTCGCCGCGCGCAATCGCGCTCCGCAGGGTCTCGACCGGCGCGAGGTCGAGGATCGCAAGAGCGGATTTTGGCCCGATGCCGGAGACCGATATGAGCCGCTCGAAGAGCGAGAGTTCGTCGCGCTCACGGAAGCCGAAGAGCTCGAGCGCGTCATCTCGCACCACAAGGTGCGTCCAGAGGGAGACCTCGCCGCGCGCGGCGCCGTGCCCTGCGCTCCCTGGTGCGGGACGGAGTGCCGCGCGCGCGTCGGCGCCCACGCGCACGCGGTAGCCGACGCCATGAACGTCGAGAATAATGGCGTGATCCTCAACGAGGACAATCGAGCCGGTGAGTCGACCAATCATAGCGCCATGATAGCGCCCTTGATTTTTTTCGCAAATTTGTGTAGAAAGTAGAAAGTGGAGAGTAGAAAGTAGGACGACGTTCGTCGTCTACAATCTACCCTCTACCTTCCACTCTCTACTCTCTAAGAACCATGCCTATTACCAAATCAGCCCAAAAGGCCCATCGCAGCTCGCTTCGGAAGCGAGTGTTCAACCGTCGCCGCAAAGATGCGATGCGCGTGGGGATCAAGCGCGTGCGCTTGTCTATCGTGGTGGGGAAGCGAGAGGAAGGCGCGGCGTTCATCCCCGCGGCTTACAGCGCGATTGATAAGGCGGCAAAGCGCGGCGTCATTAAGAAAAACACCGCAGCGCGGAAAAAAGCGCGACTCATGGCGGCGTTACATCGAATCGGCCCTAAAACCTAACCCCTAAAACCTAGAGCCTAACGCCAGAAGGTAAAGGTGTCGGTGACGAAATAACGAATGCACGAGAGAGCAAACATCAAAACAGCGCGGTATAGACCGCGCTGTTTTGATGTTTGTCGTGGTGCCCCCACGAGGAATCGAACCCCGATCTCGAGCTCCGGAAGCTCACGTTTTGTCCATTAAACTATGGGGGCGCGCGCTCGCTTCTTCTCGAGCAGATTTTGCTCCGTATCCCCCCGAGAGGAATCGAACCTCTGTTTTGAGATCCGCAATCTCATGTCCTGTCCATTGAACGACGAGGGGTAATGTGTGCGAGGAGTATAGCAGGGTGGCGGTCAGTATGCCATCCGTGGGCGCCTAGAATCCAACCCAGCTCATAAGCCGCGCCGAGAGTGGTTCTTCGAGGGCCTCTTCGATGAGGTGGCGGCGGAGGAGACTGCGCGCGGGATCAAGATGCTCGTGCGGCAGGGGGATAGTGAGGTGGGGCGTGAAGAGCTTGTGCGGGCGCATGATGAGTTTTGGCGGCTCGCCGCTGGTTAATCCAAAGGCGTCAAATGCACTGTAGGGATAGAGCGTGTCGTCGAGCGAGATGCCGCGATCACCGAGCTCGAAGCGCCGCAGGCGAGGAGCTCGCGAGGCGATGAGTCCGAGCGAGACCGCGCTGATGACGATGAGTATCGCGAGCAGCACGTTTTGAAACATGAGGGCGGCCACCGTGAGTGCCGCGGCGAGGATGCCGAGCGCCCAATACCAGTCGGCGCCGTGTTCGCGCGCTTCGTATTCATACTCATCCCAGGTGATCGGCTGCATACTCTATAAAGTCTAGCGCGTTTGGTATTTTGGAACAAAGGAAAACCCCGCCGCAAGGTCGCGCGGCGGGGTTTGAGGAACATGAGGCTCTGGCAGGGCAGCATCTTCCTTAATAGAAAAGAGTTCTAAAAACTGGCTGGAACAGGCTGGTGTCTTTCCGACACGCGACCCGGAAGTCACAGCTCGGGCAATTGGGCTCCACGAGCTCGGGGCAGTAGGAACGTGCTCGCCAAAGCGCGTGATCCACAAATGCCATCACACGCCTTAGACGTGGGAGCCGGGCTCGCACAATCGTGGCAAGCGTATGGACGGCCTGATATGTCGCCCGGCGGATCGCTTCCTCGATCGTTGCGGTGACAAAGAGTCGGGCACTATTTGCGGTGCGGAGTACTTTCGCGAGTAGCACCATGCCGCTCCTGAGGCAGACGCGCATGATGTGGTAGTCAATGATCGGCCGCAGGTCTTCCCTCTCTGCCGGGACGAGAAAACGCTCGGGCCGCGAAATCATCTCCATCGCAAAGAGCCCGATTTTTTTTTGGAGCGGGTCCTCCCAAAAACCGGGGACCCACGAGAAGAGCCGATACAATGCTGCGAGCGGCTGTGCAGCGAGGTTTGCGACTTCGATCATTTTTTTCGGGCTGTTGAGGCCCGACAGTGCGGCACGAAAGTATGCGCCATAGCGGTGCGTGAGCGCGACGCGTGCCTCGATGTCAGGAAACGGCATGGGACCAAGATCATCCGAGAGGAGATGCTGGATCGCAACGCCGCTCATGTGCGCGAGGCGGTAGGGCTCGAAGATGCCGCGGTCGCGGTCAAATTCCTGTTTGAGTGCCGCGAAGAGCAAGGCTGACCCGCGGTACTCTTTGCCTCTGATGTGGCCGGTGATGGGACTCTCATAGCGGCCGTCGCTTGCATACCAAAACCCGTGGTTTTGAACACAGCTGAATGCGAAAAAGTTTACTGCCTCACTGTCGCCTAGCCCCGGGAAGAGGTCGGCGGCGTAGGTGCGGACGCCATTTTTCTCGGAGCTGTGAAAGTCCATGCCGCCGCCGCTCTCCGGTATCGGCATCGAGCACAAGACATTTGCAATTTTTTCAATCCGTCGCGGGTTGGTTCGCGCGAGCATGGGTATCTCCTTGTGGACCGGAACGTCTTGGGTGTTCGATTCTGATGAGACAATAGCCGATTTTTCACCTTCTGACAACCCGCGCATGAAATTTACAATAACCCACGATCATAAATTAGTGTCAAATGTTACGCGATTTCGTGCTTCGGGTTTCGACACATGTGCTTACTGCTTGTTGCATAGTGCTTGCTGCTCGCTAGTGCGCGAACGCAACGCATATGACACGACGCACTCCAGCGGCGCGGAGCGCGCGGCGGGCTTCAGCGAGTGTGGCGCCGGTGGTGGTGACGTCGTCGAGGACGATCACATCGCGGCCGCGGACCGAGGCAGCAGAACGCACAGCAAAACTGCCGACGACATTTCGGAGTCGCTCGGCGCGGTCTCTGAGCGTGGTTTGCGGTTTTGTGTCGCGAATTTTGTACAGCGTGTGTGGCGTGTGCGTACACATTTCGCCGAGGAGCGAGGCAGTACGCGAGGCGAGAAGTGCGAGGGGGTCGCCACGCTCCCTTGCGCGCCTCGGTGAGGCGGGGATTGAGACGATGAGCGGTTGCGAGAGCGCGCCGAAGAGCGCGCGCTCCGCGATCTCCTCGGCGAGCACAGCGGCAAGGCACTCCGCAGCGAGCGCGATCGCCCTCGGCGAGGTGCGGTACTTCATTTCCCAGACGAGTCGCCGTACGAGCGGATCGCGGTACGCGAAGAGCGCTTCAATATCAGCGCCGATCTTCTCTGCGCGCGGAGAGAGCTTCAAGAGTGCTTCGGCTGTGAGAGATCGGAGAGATCGACTTGCCGCTCTCGGCGGGGCGAGCACGTCGAGTGTGTGCTCGGCGAGGGCATGAAGAACAGCCACAGCGCGTTGGACTTTTCCCCACAGAGGCGCGTTTTTCTTTTGCCGCGTTTTTGCAGCGGATGGTATACTAGATGGTATCACGGCAGCTCGAGCGGGGAGCGAGCAGAGGACAGACGGCGCACCCGCGGTACCTTATTATACTCCGCGGGGAGGGCATAAACCCGAAACACCATGACGTTCGGCGACTTACTTAGAACGCTGATGAAGGTCGTACGACGGCCGGTCTTTGGCACGCGTGGGCCGAGCGTTCTCGGAATAGACTTCGGCACTTCCTCACTCAAGGTCGTGCAGGCGTATAAACAAGGCGGCAAGGCAATGCTTGAGACGTATGGGGCTGTCGCGCTTGGACCCTACGGCGGTGTCGAGGTCGGGCAAGCGACGCGTCTTAGTCCCGAGCAGGCGGCAGCGGCCCTTACAGACCTCTTCCGGGAGGCAAATGTAACGACGCGCCAGTGCGCAGTCGCGATCCCGCTCTCGGCGAGCCTCGTCTCGTTTATGCAACTGCCCGAGGTCTCCGAGAATGAGCTCACTACGATGGTGCCACTCGAGGCGCGTAAGTACATCCCGGTACCGCTCTCTGAGGTCTCGCTCGACTGGATGATCGTACCGGAGGTGCCCGCCGCGGGGGACCGGGCAGGGGGCGTTCAAGAGGGTGGCGCGTTTGGAGACAGTGACGCTCACACGCCCCGCTCGGCTTCGGGCGGGGCGAGAGAGGCAGAACGACGTAGTGCCGAACGCGTGGGTGTGCTTGTGGTCGCCATTCACAACGAGGAGCTTGCACTCTACCGCGCGATTGGGAGAGCCGCCGCGCTCGCTGTGCATTTTGTGGAAGTGGAGATTTTTAGCGCGGTGCGCGCGGTACTCCGACAGGGGATGGAGGTGGTGCTCGTGGTTGACGTCGGCGGACACACCACAAAGATGTATCTTGTGGAACGCGGTATAGTGAAGGGTACGCACAGTATCAATCGCGGCTCGCAGCACATTACTGAGGCGCTCGCGCGTTCTCTCGGGATCCCCCTTACTGAGGCCGAGGAGCTGAAGCGGAGTGGCAAGATTGCGGAGAAGATGGGCGCTCGTACGCTCGAGGAGCTCGTGCCGACCCAGGTAGACCTTATTTTTGCAGAGATACGACGGCTTTTGATTCAGTATCAGCACCGCTCTCTGAGGGTTGTCTCGCACGCGATTTTTATCGGCGGCGGTGCGCTTCTTCCCGGTTTCCTCGATCGGGCGCGCGCGGTACTGCCGACCGAGGTCTCGCTCGGCGATCCGTTCCAGAAGCTCGAGGCGCCGGCGTTCCTTGAGGACGTGCTGCGACAGGCAGGGCCGGAGTTTGCGGTGGCCACGGGCTTGGCTCTCCGTGCGCTGGCGGAACAGTAGCTCAAAAATTTTCAATTATCAATTTTATAATTTTTAATCAATTTTCAATTACTCAATTTTCAAACACGACGTCGTCCGTTATTGAAAATTGAAAATTGTAAATTGAAAATTATCACCATGGACACTCGCTTCAAAACCACATTTATGTCGAAGCAGCCGATCATGGCGGCGTCGCAAAAGAGACATCGAACGCTCGGCCCGAGCGCCGATCTCCTCGGCATTGTCGTTTCCGGCATATTCGTCCTCGCGTTTCTCTTTGCTGCTGGCACGTTTCTCTACGAGCGTTTGTCGATCCGCCGCGTCGTCGTGCTGGAAAAAACACTCGCGGAGGCACGCGAGGCATTCGAACCTGCGGTGATCGAGGAGCTCAAGCGCGACGACGCGCGAATGAAGGCGGCCGAGGTGCTCGTTGCAGGTCACCGGGCAGCGACGCCGCTTTTTCGAGTTCTTGAGGACGAGACTCTTCGAAGTGTGCAGTACAGCTCGTTTGCCTATACGGTAGAGGGCGGGCCTGGGGGGAAACTCAAGCTCGATGGTAGAGCGCGAGGATTCCGTTCTGTTGCGCTCCAGGCAGATACCTTCGGTAGTCAGCCAGACCTGATCAATCCGGTATTTTCGAACCTCGATCAGGATGTGAAAACAGGGTTCGCGACGTTTGATTTCGAAGCACAAATCGGGAAGAGGCTTATGGATTATGGAGCGATGATTGAGAGTGAGGAGGGCGCTGGAAGGCAGTGACCGTTTCTTATGAAAGTGCATGTTTTGTAGAATGGCTCGAACTGCCTCAATTATCAATGTTCAATTTTAAATTTTCAATCAATTTTCAATTACCAAATTTTCAAACACGACGTCGTCCGTTATTGAAAATTGAAAATTGTAAATTGAAAATTAATAATCCATGAAGCCATTTATTTCCATTCTTATATTCGCCCTCAGTGTTGCCGTGGTGGTGTTCTATATCAAGCCAGCGTTGCCACGGATTAAGGCGCTCCGGCAGGATATCTTTTTTTTGGAGGATACGCTTGAGAGCGCGCGCGAGCTTCAGAGTGTGCGCGACAAGCTCCTCGCGAAGTATAACAGCTTCCCGCCGGATGATATTGAGCGGCTGCATAAGCTCCTGCCGGACAATGTTGATAATGTCCGCTTGATTATTGACATAGATGAGATGGCGAGCCGCTACGGCCTCACGATTCAGGATATAAACATTAAGCAGCAACAAGAATCGCGCGTGCGCACCGCCGGAGCGGCGGACGAGGAAGCGGAGGACTTTGGAACGAGTGCGCGCACGGCACGTGAAATGTCGGAGGCGGCGGAAGGACTCGTTGAGCCGAAGCTCTCATTCCTCACGCTTTCATTTAGTGTGGTTGCGTCCTACGAGCGGTTTCTCGCCTTCCTCCGTGACATGGAGCGGAGTCTGCGGATTGTTGACGTCACCGAGCTTTCGTTCGAGTCGGGCAAAGACGCCGCGACCAAGGGGCACCTGTTTAAGGTGGCGGTGAAGACGTACTGGCTGCAATAGTATGAAAATTTTCAATTTTCAATTTTGCAATTTTCAATCAATTTCCAAGTACTCAATTTTCAAACACGACGCCGTTCGTCATTAAGTCATTGCAGCATTGAAAATTTATTGAAAATTGTAAATTGAAAATTATGAACACCGGCGCTTGGTTTGACATTTGAGTTTGCTCCAATTTCGGATTTTAATTTGTTGTATGGCTCTCGTAAAAAAATATTGGCTCGCACTTGTGGTAACCGCTGTCCTCGGCGCGGGTGCTCTGGCGTACACACTGTTCCGTTCTTCCGAGGTCACCGAGCTCGCATCGAGCGAGTCGAAGGATCCGGTTGTCGCCGCGCAGAGCGCCGAGACGCTCGAACTTTTGAGCAACCTCAAAAGATTGAGCTTTGACGAGGCGCTCTTCCGCGATCCACGCTTCAGAAGCCTTATTGATTTTAGCGTTGAGCTCACGCCGGAGCCCAAGGGGAGGCGCAACCCCTTTTTGCCGTTTAGCGACGAGGGTGGCGGCGCGGCGGGCACCAGCACGTCCGCTCTGGTAGCAACGTCTACACGCTCTCTCCCATGAGCGGCGGGAACAGCGCTGTAGCATAAGAAGTGTAAAACGCAAAGCGAAAAGCGAAAAACAACAGCACAAAATTTCAAGCTCCAACCAACAAGCTCCAAACAAATTCCAATGATTCAAATCTCAATCTCGAAACACGCCGGTTTGAGATTTGAGATTTGGAATTTGAGGTTTATTTGGAAGTTGTTTTTTGGAATTTGGAAATTCGTTTTCTTTGCGCTTTTCATTTCTGTATGAGTTACCTTTCAGTATTAGCAGACAAGGGCTTGCTTAACTCAGAGGACCTCGCGGCCCTTGAAGAGGAGATGGTCATCGCGCCCGAGAAGATTGAAGACGGGCTTGTCGCGCGCGGCGTCAGTGCTGAGCAGGTGCTCCGCGCGAAAGGCGGGTACTTCGGACTTCCCGTGCGTTCGATTTCGAACGAGAAAATCCCCGATGAGATATTGAAGTATATTCCACAGGAATCAGCCCGGCACTACCGCGTTCTACCGCTCGCGCTTGCGGACGGCGTCCTTGAGGTCGGCATTGTTGATCCGGAGAATTTCGAGGCACGTGACGCGATTAGTTTCCTCGCGTCAAAAAATCATGTCCCGTTTAAATTTTTTCTCATATCGCGTGATGATTTTGATCGCGCACTGCGTACGTACGAAGGGCTCACCGCCCAGGTTGGGGAGGCACTCGAGGAGTACGAGACCGAGCTTGGCGGCGAGGAAGAGGCGATCAGCAAAGCCGCGGAGGATGTCTCGGGGGCGCCGCTTCCTGGGGGCGAGGTGACGACCATCGAGGAAGCGCCGGTGACGAAAATTGTTGCAACGATCCTTCGCTATGCGATTGAGGGCGGGGCTTCCGACGTCCATATCGAGCCCACGCTCGAGCGCGTACGGGTGCGGTTTCGCGTTGATGGCATTTTGCACACGAGCCTCATTTTGCCGATTAAGGTGCACCGCGCCGTGGTAGCGAGGATCAAGGTGCTCTCGAACATAAAACTTGACGAAAAACGCAGACCGCAGGATGGTCGATTCTCCGCGCGTATCTCGGGGCGCAAGGTCGATTTTCGAGTTTCCTCTTTTCCAGCCTCCGGCGGCGAAAAGGTGGTGCTGCGCATCCTTGATCAGGAACGAGGTGTGAAGACACTCGAGGGGATCGGCATGCGCGACTCGCATCTCTCTCTCGTGCGGCAGGCGCTGAAGATGCCCTATGGCATGATCCTCATCTCCGGTCCGACCGGTTCGGGAAAGTCAACGACGCTCTATGCGATGCTCCAGGAGGTGGATCGCGAGAAGCTGAACGTGGTGAGCCTTGAGGACCCGGTAGAGTACCATATCGATGGCGTCGCGCAGTCGCAGGTGATGCCCGAGATCGGATTTACGTTCGCCTCGGGACTCCGTTCTGTACTGCGACAGGACCCGGATGTCATCATGGTCGGCGAGATTCGCGACCGCGAGACCGCACAGCTTGCGATCCAGGCCGCGCTCACCGGACATATCGTTTTTTCGACGCTTCACACGAACACCGCGGCAGGTGCCATACCGCGACTTATTGATATGGGGGTGGACCCCTATCTTATCGCGCCAACCGTGGTGCTCGTCGTCGCGCAGCGTCTGGTGCGCACACTCTGCGCCGGGGCGGGCCGTGCGGTCGCCATCGACGGTAGCATTAAACTGATGCTTGAGAAGCAGTTTGCCGACATGCCGAATGCGCATCGCGATAGGCTGCCTTTGGGAAAAGAAGTATACGAGGCATCGCCGACCCCCGAGTGCGCTTCGGGCGTGCGGGGACGCACCGCCGTCTTCGAGATGTTTCGTATGACGAAAGAGCTTGAACGGGTGATTCTCGAAACGCCGACCGAGTCGAGTGTCTATCAACATGTGCGCGAGGTGCAAGGGATGCTCACCATGAAAGAGGATGCTATACTGAAGTCATCCGAGCGTATCGTGCCGTTTGAGGAGGTAAATACACTGTGAGCTTGGAGAGTAGAGGGTAGACACGGATAAAACGGCACTGAGTTGCCCGTCCCACTTTCCACTTTCTCGTCACATGAGCGAAAATGAAAAACAAAAAAAGCAACTCCTGCTTATTGATGACGATGAGTTTCTCATTGATATGTACTCCACGAAGTTTACGGGGGCAGGGTTCGCTGTTATGGCGATGCGGAGCGTAGATGAGGCCCTCGGGAAGCTGCGTGAAGGGTACACACCTGCCATTATCCTTCTTGATCTTGTCATGCCCACGGTTGGCGGCATTGCATTTTTGAAAGCGAGGCGAGATGAGCGCCTTGCGCCTGATGCGGTCGTCATTGTGCTCTCAAATCAGAGTGATGAGGCGCGCATCGAGGAGGCGAAGAAGCTTGGGGCGAAGGGATATATTTTGAAAGCGAACACCGTACCGTCGGAGGTATTAGAGCAGGTGCAGGCGCTTGCGGGTTAATTTTCAATGCTCAATTTTCAATCAATTTACAATGGTCCAATTTTCAAACACGACGTCGTTCATCTATTGAAACATTGAAAATTGAAAATTAGAAATTGAAAATTTTCGTCTATGGATTACCACAAAGAATTCGAAAGGCTGGTGGAGATTATCTCGAATGAGAACGCGTCCGATCTCCACCTTGCAGAAGGGCGTAACCCGATCATCCGCGTGGGGAGCTTCCTCGCGCCACTTTTGAAGTGGCCGGCACTCACGCGCGAGAACATGGAAGGCTATATGGGAGTTTTGCTATCGAAGAAGAATGAGGCACGATTCCTTGAAACGCGCGAGGTTGACTTTTCGTTTGGTTTACGCGACGTGATGCGTTTCCGCGGGAACGGGTACATGCAGCGGGGGCTTCTCTCGTTCGCGCTTCGCGTGATCCCGCGCGAAATCCGTACACTTGCGGAGCTCGGCCTTCCGCCGATACTCGAAACATTTGCGGGACGGCGGCAGGGGTTTTTTCTGGTTGTGGGGCCGGTGGGGCAGGGCAAGAGCACGACGCTCGCTTCGATGGTAGAGATCATTAACCGCACCCGCGCCGAGCATATCATCACGATCGAGGATCCAATCGAGTATATCTATGAACCCAAGAAGGCTATTATTGATCAGCGGGAAGTGCGCATTGATACCGGCGACTTCAAAACCGCCCTCCAATCAACATTCCGCCAGGATGTCAATGTGATTCTCGTCGGGGAGATGCGCGATCCTGAGACCATGGCGACGGCAGTGACCGCGGCGGAGACGGGACACCTCGTTTTCTCGACGCTCCACACGAATAATGCTTCACAGACCGTGGATCGCATCATTGACTCATTCCCAGCGACCCAGCAGGAGCAAATCCGCACACAGCTTGCAGGATCGCTCCTCGGCATATTCTCGCAGCGGCTCCTGCCGCGGATCGCGGGCGGGCTCTCTCCGGCCTATGAGCTTCTCGTGAATACCCCCGCGACTGCGAATCTCATCCGTGAGGGGCGGACCCATGAACTGCCCTCGGCCCTCGAGACCGGTTCCGAGCATGGGATGGTGGCGCTCAACCGCTCGCTCGCCGAACTCGTTGGCGCGGGAGAGATCTCGGTGGAGGATGCCTATACGCATTCGTATAATCCGCAGGCGTTGGAGAAGATGCTCTAAAACGAAATTGCTCGACCTGTCACCTGTCGAGGCGGCATGGTTCAAGGTTGCCTGGAGGAGTGCCGGCACGAGAAATTTTCAATTTCCAATTTTCAATTTCCAATCAATTTTTAATTACTCAATTTTCAAACACGTCGTCGCCATTGAGTCATTGAAGCATTGAAAATTTATTGAAAATTGCTCATTGAAAATTGAAAATTAAAAATGTCTGCCTTTGGTTTCCCCCTTTAGCATTTCTTGCGATTGTCTAGGATTTTTGATACTGGTATGCTTTTTCGATACACTGCCTATGACGCGGCTGGTCAGGAGTGCTCGGGCGAAATTGAGGCCGTGAGTGCGGATATTGCGGTCGGCACACTCCAACACCGCGGGCTTGTGATCGCCTCCCTTGAGGAGGCGGCGGGTGGCGGGGGGCTTTTTGCGGCGAAGCTCACATTTTTCGACCGCGTTACCACCAAGGACCTCGTGATTCTCTCGCGGCAGATCGCGACTCTCTTCGAGGCGCGGATATCTGCGCTCCGTATATTTCAGATGCTCGCATCGGACGCGGAGAAGCCGATCCTCCAGCGGATATTAGGGCAGATTGTTTCTGACATCCAGGGTGGCAGCTCCCTGTCCATGGCACTGGGGAAACACCCACGGGTGTTTTCGGCGTTTTATATCAATATGGTCGCCGCTGGCGAGGAATCAGGGAAGATTAACGATGTCTTCATGTACCTCGCGGATTATTTTGACCGCTACTACCAGGTCACGGCAAAGATTCGCGGCGCGATGGTGTACCCTGCGTTCATTCTCACCGCCTTCGTGGGCGTGATGGTGCTCCTTCTGACGCAGGTCATCCCGCAGCTTGCGGACGTGCTGCGCGAGGCAGGGCAGGGAGTGCCTATCTACACACGGGTCGTTATCGGCATGAGCACCCTACTCGTTGACTACGGCGTGTTCGTGGCGGCTGGCGTGATTGGGCTTGGGTTTGCGCTCTGGCGGTATCGTGCCGCAGAGGGCGGCCGTGTGGCGTTTGACCGTCTTGAGATATCGGTCCCTATTTTTGGGCGTCTTTTCAAACTCCTCTATCTCTCGCGCATCGCTGACAATCTCCATACCATGCTTGCCGCGGGCGTCCCCATGGTGCGCGTGCTCGAGGTCTCATCATCGGTCGTCGACAACGTGGTCTACGAGACGATTCTCAAGGACGTCGTCGAGGCGGTGCGCGGCGGCGCGTCGGTCTCGGAGTCCTTCGGCCGCTACGAGGAGATACCCGGCATCATGGTGCAGATGATCAAGGTCGGCGAGGAGGCGGGAGAGGTAGGCACCATCCTGAAGACACTTGCGGTATTTTATCAGCGCGAAGTGAATAGCGCCGTCGACAGCTTGATTTCGCTTATTGAGCCGGCACTGGTCATGATCCTCGGCGGCGGCGTCGGCATCGTTGTTGCATCGGTGCTGATACCCATTTACAATATCGCGACGAGTATACAGTAGAAGTCAATTTCCAATTTCCAAATTTTCAAATCTCAAACACGGAAAACGTTCGGGTTTGGAAATTGGAGCTTTGAGATTTGGAGATTGTTTGGAAATTGTAAATTTGGAACTTGGAAATTCGAGTCTTATGTTCGTTATTCGCCACAAGTTATTTTTCATCATTTTTTCCACTACGCTCGTGGTGCTCTCGCTCGCGGCTGCGGCGATTTTTGGCGTGCGGCTCTCGATTGATTTTACCGGCGGGACGCTCGTCGAGGTGAGCTATCCGGGCGGGAGGCCTTCTGTCGCGGAGTTTGAGGAGCGCTTGGGCGTGCTTGTGCTCGACAATTTTTTGCTCCAGCCGGCAGGCGAGGGTGGCTACATACTGCGAACGAGGGAAATTCGGTCCGACGAGCGCGCGGCGCTCTTTGATGCGCTTTCATTCGGTGGCTCGCGCGAGGTCCGCGAGGAGCGATTTAGCGCGATTGGCCCTGCGGTTGGTGAGGAACTCAAGCGAAAGAGTGTCGTCGCGCTTGCGGTCGTCCTCGGCATGATTATTCTTTTCGTCGCGTGGGCGTTCCGCAGAGTATCAAAGCCGGTGCCGTCATGGAAGTATGGCACGGTGGCGGTGCTCACTCTTTTCCACGATATCACCATCCCCATGGGTGTATTCGTGGTGCTTGGCAGGTTTGCTGGCGTTGAGATCGATATTCTTTTTGTTACCGCGCTGCTCGCCATCCTCGGGTATTCGGTGAGCGACACGATTGTCATCTTTGATCGCATTCGCGAGAACCTGTTACATAACGAGGAGTACCGCGTGCGGGAGGAGTTCGCCGCGACGGTGGGCAAGAGCCTTGAGCAGACGTATGTACGCTCGATCAACCTTTCCATCACGACCGCGCTCGTGCTTGCGGCGCTTCTTGTCTTTGGCTCAAGCGCTCTGTGGCACTTCGCGCTGGTACTCATGATCGGCGTCGTCGCCGGCAGCTACTCATCAATCTTCCTCGCGAGCCCACTCCTCGTCGTGCTTCGAGGCCGAGCGCAAGAAAAGAAAACGTAACTCACCTATACCGTCGCGGCTTGCTCGGCGGTTCGTGATTAAATTTTTGCATTTGCAATAACTCTGCGATCGCAGAGTTATTGCAAATGCCACAAGTGACCACGCGTTGCTTTTCGCGTTTGCTTTTAGAGAGCGCAGCTGCTACTCTGCCTCATAGGTTGACCTTTTTTAAGATATATACGAGCCGAAACAACGAGACGAGGAGGAGAGCCCATGGGACAGTTGGCGTGGAATTGCCAGTTTTTTCAGTACCTGCAACAGATCGATCAGCTCGCCGAGAAAATGCGGAACGATAAGGAGCTGGTTCGAAGCGTTGAGCATGCAACCCAGTGCCTGATTTCTACCCTGGGCACTGGCCACAAGATCCTCATTGCCGGCAATGGCGGCAGCGCGGCGCATGCGCAGCACTTTGCGGCCGAGCTCGTGGGTCGCTTTGCGAGGGCGCGACGGGCGCTGCCAGCACTCGCGCTCACGACCGACACCTCGATCATCACGGCGTGGAGCAATGATTTTTCGTTTGAGGATGTGTTTGCGCGGCAGATCGAGGCGCTTGGCGCACAACGCGATATTTTTCTCGCCCTCTCAACGAGCGGTAATTCTTCGAACGTGATAGTCGCACAGAACGCGGCAAAGTTGCGAGGCCTTAGGATGCTGTGCCTTTTGGGCAAAGGCGGCGGCAAGCTTCTCGAAGCGTGTGAGCTCGAAGACTGTATTGTCGTGCCGTCGGACAACACGCAGCTTATCCAGGATGCGCATCAGTGGATTTTGCATCATTGGTGCGCGGCAATTGATGAGGCGTTCTCGTCGATGGAGCGGTAGGATGATTGCGCGGCTACTGCGGGACATCCGATGTCCCGCAGTTCTGTAAACCGGAAAAAACAAAAGGGGCGAAATGATGAATAGCGGTGCGCAGGGGTTGAGAGACATTGTTCTATCCTGGCAGGGCAAGCGCATCGGGGTGATCGGCGACGTGATGCTCGACCACTATATTGAGGGCGAGGTCACAAGAATTTCCCCCGAGGCACCGGTGCCGATCGTGAACGTCAAGCGGGAGTGGTATGCCCCTGGCGGTGCGGCGAATGTTGCGGCGAATATCGCCTCACTCGGCGGGGAAGTTGAGCTCAGTGGCGTGATCGGCGTTGATGAGGCGGGGGACCAGCTGGTGCGTGAGCTTAAAAAGCGCGGTGTGAGTTTTCGCGCTACGTGTTTCCCCGACCGTCCCACAACGGAGAAGACCAGGATTCTGGTAGGCAATCAACAGTTGGTGCGCATTGATCGAGAAGCGTGTACATCAGTTGATTCCGGGCGTATGCAGCAACTATGGAATGAGCTCGTGGATTGGAAGCAGGCGTGGGACGTGGTTGTAATTTCTGACTACGCGAAGGGCGTTCTCGCCACGGGTCTCCCTCCGCACATCATTGAATGTGCGCGTCGGCGTCAGAAGCCAGTCATCGGCGATGCGAAACCACAGAACATCAGGGCGTTTTATGGCGCCACGGTTTTAATGCCGAACGAATTGGAGATGCGCGCCGTTTTAGAGGGGCTGCATGTCGAGAATTATTGCGCTGCTGCAAAGACGCTCGAGACTTTATTTTTGGTGACACTTGGCGAGAAAGGTATGGTGTCTGCTGACGCGGAGTCGATAGAGGAGTATCCGACGATACCACGCGATGTGTCCGATAATGTCGGCGCGGGCGATACTGCGACAGCGGCAGTTGCGCTTGCACTTGCCTTTGGTACCGCGATTCCTGACGCCGCTCGAATCGCAAACGCCGCCGCTGGTGTCGTCGTCGGCAAGCGTGGCACGGCAACGGTCTCGACCGATGAGCTGCTTGCGGCGCTTGATGAGATGGGCGTGCATGAAATGCACCCGCCGTCTCGGCCGTCGTGAGGCGGCGAAAAATCGTCCTCCAAGCCTGTAAAACGTTACGGGGCAGCTTCTTATTCTAAGAAGCTGCCCCCCTTTTTCGATCTTTACGCGAGGAGCTCAGCGAAGCGACGCCTGTCTTCTATATGCTGCCGAAGGTATTGCATGTAGGGAGTTCCGCCCGTCCCGACATCAGATCGGTTGTATGCACTCGAGTGCGCCGTCTGATCCTGAATGTAACGTTGCGGATAGCCGAAGTGTATTTCGGAAAATTCCACCATGAGCATCAGAGAGCGATGGAGTTCCTCGCACAGTGCCGGGTACGTCCTCTGGCAGCCAAGCGCGTAGAGGAGGAGCGATTCGTCTCCTTGTTGGGTCAGAATGGCGAGATCCTTGAGATACTGCCGATGGTGCGATGGCATATAATTTGGCATGTCCCGCAAATACTCAGCGAATGCTCCGTCAGTTCGGTGCGGGATGCCAAAAGCGCAGTCGAGAGCAGGAACGATGAGACTTTGTGATCCGCTCTCGCCCCAGAAATCCTGCGGTACGTCATCCCAAAAACCGCTGTAGATGACGGGGTGCAGGCGGAAACCCTGGATGTACGGACGCACCATGCTGAAATACGCTCCCGGATTACAGTGCTCGGGCATGCGTCTGAGGTGCGCATTCATTTTTTCGAGGATCCCTGCGCATTCCCTCAAGAGTGTAATCATCCTTACTGCGTCATCGGCAATCCGCGCGTGGTGGAGTTCGGCGAGGAGCGACGGGATCCGTGCGGCAGACGCTTCAATGGCAACATGGATTGCGTTAAACCATCTGGCATCTTCTGTGCGCAGAAAATACTGCTGCAGTTCGATGTTGTCCGGCTCCAGTTTTCCGTCCGGATCAATGAGCTCCCAGTTCCAGAGCAGGAACGGCGCGTAGGAGAGAATGGACTTCATGCCGAGACGCCTCGCAAGGTAGACGAGGACTGCTGAGAGCGGTGACTTGATGGACGCCGTCGGAGGCGTCGCACCCCATACCCACGCGGCTCCGAGAAATGTTGCCGTGCGGAATAAAAGACGCGCCTGTGCCGGCGGCATCGGTTTCTCCAATGCTTTCTTCGTTATCGCAAGTCGTGCGATTTCGTCGCACGCGGTGCCGCGGAGGAGGAGCTCGGGAAGGCGTTGTGCAACTTCGAGCCATTCGTCGAACGGCGGTTGTAGGCTATCGGCGCATCGCTGAAGGCAGCCAAGCTCTGTGTCGATACCGTAGAGTTCCGAGAAGATTTTGTGATCCACTGGCTACTCCTTTAAGGAAGAGTGGTTATTGTCGGGTGGGGAACAGACGCTCACCATATGCTAGCGATTCTTGTTTTTTTTGTCAATCATAGGACATACGGTCGGCGATCAGGACACGTGTAACGATGGCACTTGATCGCCTCGAAATAGAGGCGGTCGTAGAGGAAGTTGCGAACATGATCTTCGGCGGTCACCTGGACGTTGCTCTCGCCCGTGCAGTGGTTGACCTCTCGTTTGTTTTCGTCTATAAAACTGGAGATGACTTCCAGCTTAAAATACGTAGTCAAGACCGCTGCATTTCTCGCGGTGCCGTATGCTCTGACTGCTGCGATTATCTATCTTGCGTTCTCAACGACCTATAGGCCGATTGAGGAATACAGGATTGTTCGGTTCGTCGTTGTCCTCTTCTTCGTGCCGGTAGTCTTGAAGTATGCGCTTCACCTACTTGTTGCACCGTTTTATCCCGTGGTCGAGTCCTCTCAGGCAAGACGATTACGATCCGCCATGCTGTCGGTGTCCGTGCTTATACCAGCGTATAACGAAGAGGTTGGCATACAAACGACGCTGCGATCAGTGCTTGCCACCGCGTACCCACATCTCGAGATCATTGTCATCAACGATGGATCAACCGATCGCACACACCGCCTTGTCGTGGACTTTATTCGACACCAGAGGAAGACACAGTCGTCTCCAGCCACGATACGATACCGCCAGATAGTAAACGGCGGCAAGGCGCGCGCACTAAACGTCGGCCTATCCATGGCACACGGCGATATCGTCATTACGATTGACGCCGACAGTGTCATGGGCAAGGACGCCATAGTCAACATGGTGCGGCGCTTTACGCACTCGCGAGTGGCGTCTGTCGCCGGCAACGTTGCCATAGGCAACAAGCATGGTCTTCTCGGACTGGTTCAGCAGCTCGAATATCTCTACGGATTTTATTTCAAGCGTGCGGATGCGCTTTTGAACGCAGTCTATATCGTCGGCGGCGCTGCAGCTGCGTATCGTCGGGATGTGATTGAGGCACTCGGCGGATTCGACGAGCACACTATCACAGAAGATATCGAGCTTTCCACACGTCTGCAAGATCACGGCTATATGGTTCGCTACGCTGCAGACGCGTGTGTGCTGACCGAGGGGCCCGAAACGTTTTCCGGGCTCTGTCGGCAGCGATTGCGTTGGAAGTTTGGCCGGCTGGTGACGTTCTATAGATACCGCCACCTCTTTTTCAGCACTGATCATCACCATAGTTTTTTCCTAAGCTTTGTGATTCTCCCGATGGCGCTGTTTGCGGAGTTTCTTCTCTTGCTCCAGGGCGCCCTGCTAACAATCTTTTATATCTATATAGTGCGCACGAACGACTTTATTCCACTCATGGTCGTGATTATACTGCTGACGTGTATCATTATCTGGCAAATTTTGTCGGATACCCAGTCGCGCTACCATCGGAATCTGTTTTTGCTCGCCCCAGTCGCGTGGTTCCTTTTTTATCTGCTAGATATCGTAGAATACCAGGCGTTGATTCGGAGCATGTGGAATCTCCACCGTCGACGGCGTCCTTTGTGGCAGAGATGGAATCGTGTCGGCGTTTTCAGCGCGACGTAAGCCCTTCTTCTTCCTGTGTGCGTGTCGCCGTCCTTGCACACCACAGGTTGTCGTGGTCACCCCAGCTGCATCGGCTATAGTGGCGAGCATGACATGCGCCCACCATGAGCGATCTTTACTACGTTAACCGCCCATGCGCATGACGCGCATGGGCGCCGCTCTGTCCGTTTTCTACATTGGCCAGTCTTTGCGTTCGAGCGCGCCCACGGTACAATGATTCGTGGACTGTATTGGGTATCCTACAAGGAGGTGAAAATGGCAAAGATCCAAAATAGAGTGATGCGCTCGGTCGTGGGCGCATTTTCTCATGGGGTCGGAAAATATAGCGAAGAAAAGGAGTGCGGCGAGGCGATACACTGGACTCGGAGTGGTGGAAGTATTGGCCGTGAAAGGCGTCGCGCCTACTACCGGCTGCTCGAGAATTATGCGCAGGATTACTGCCTCTGGGCGCGGGAGCATGTCGTCGTCCTGCTTCGAAAAAAGTTCGTATTTTACCAAATGCCGGGTGGGGTGACGGAGAGTAGCGGCTGTTTTGCCTCGGAGGCGGTTCAGGACTTTTGCGTGTTCGCTTGGAATGCGCTCGCTGGTTTGCGTCTTCTGTGCAACCCGCGTCGACTGCTCTCTATAGACAAGAGCGTAGGAGCACGCATGCTCGAGCAGGCTCTTGCCGGCCTGAAGACGCTCTTTGAGCTCTGCCGACCGCTTCTCACCGGCGAGGCACTGCGACGTGTTTTTCGCAAATTTCGTCTCTGGTGGCACGAGTGGTGCGTACACGTGAGAGGCCTGCGCGAGCTCATCCGTATATACTGGCCTCCATCATCCTCCGGCTCGTGATAGTAAACCCGCCCGCGCATTTTTTGTGCGGGCGGGCAAACATTTGTGCACGACCGATTTTTCCTCCACTGGTTTAGGGTTGAGCATGTCTGGAGCGTGAACATCTTTGCCGAAAATACCACCGTCGCCCGCTCACTACAAAAGTGGCCTTGACCGCGCGCGGGGCTTCGGCTATAGTAGCTAGGCGGTGTCTTCAAGGCATGCGCGCGAGAGTTCTTTGACAACAGAATAAGCATACACACAAGACAAAGCAAAAACAAAACGTCTATTCCTTAAAAAAACAGAGAGCAGAAGAAGTTGTTCCTTCTTTTGTTCCGTCCACAAATAGGGAGGTTGGAGATACTCCAACTTCTATAATTTAGAGTTTGATCCTGGCTCAGGATGAACGCTGGCGGCGTGGATAAGGCATGCAAGTCATACGGGCCGCACCTCATTGCATTCGGTGCGGAATTTTCAATTTTCAATTTTACAATTTTCAAATAATTTCCAATGATTAAATTTCCAATTTCCAAACACGACGTCGTCGGCGTTTGAAAATTGACCCATTGAAAATTTATTGAAAATTGAAAATTGATAATTGAAAATTCCGCCGCACCGAGTGTGGCGAGGTGCGGCTAGTGGCGAACGAGGCAGTAATACGCAGGAACGTACCCTGGAGACGGGCATAACCAGCCGAAAGGTTGGCTAATTCCCGATGGTCCGAGCACATATTTTTGGAGAAAAACAAAAGGCGCATCCTGTACCTGTATAGATACTTTGGATGCGCCCTGCAACATTGAGCGGTTTCTAGAGGAACAGGAAAGTAGCAATCATTACGGCGATGATACCGACTAAGACCCAAGACATCCAACGAAGCTGACTTGGGCCATAGTCTATTCTTCCGCTCTGTCCTCTCGCGATTTTCATGACGACCTCCTTTTTCGCTGAAGAAAGAAAAGCATAGGGGTCTATATATTGTCAAGTATCTTACTTGGCTTCCAAAAATATGTGCTCGGTAAAGGAGCAATCTGCTCCGGGAGCGGCCTGCGGGCTATCAGCTAGTTGGTGGGGTAACGGCCTACCAAGGCTCTGACGGCTAGGGGGGGTGAGAGCCCGATCCCCGCCGATGACACTGCGACACGGGTCATACACCTACGGGTGGCAGCAGCCGAGAATATTCGACAATGGGCGAAAGCCTGATCGAGCGACGCCGCGTGGTGGATGAAGCACTTCGGTGCGTAAACACCTTTTATGAGGGAAGAAGTTCGCCGCACCTCATTGCATTCGGTGCGGACATTTCGATATATCGAAATTTCGAAATATCGAAATGTCCGCCGCACCGAGTGCAGCGAGGTGCGGCGGATTGACGGTACCTCATGAATAAGGGGCTCCTAATCACGTGCCAGCAGGAGCGGTAATACGTGAGCCCCAAGCGTTATCCGGAATCACTGGGCGTAAAGGGTGTGTAGGCGGCCGCGTTAGTCCTCCGTTAAATCCCACGGCTCAACCGTGGAGCTGCGGAGGATACGGCGCGGCTTGAGGGCGCGAGAGGTGTGCGGAACTCACGGTGTAGGGGTGAAATCCGTTGATATCGTGGGGAACACCAAAAGCGAAGGCAGCACACTGGCGCGCCCCTGACGCTGAAACACGAAAGCGTGGGTAGCGAAGCAGATTAGATACCTGCGTAGTCCACGCCCTAAACTCTGTCCGCTAGCTTTTCGGAGTATCGACCCTCTGGGAGGCGAAGCTAACGCGTTAAGCGGACCGCCTGGGAACTACGGCCGCAAGGCTAAAACTCAAAGGAATAGACGGGGACCAGCACAAGCGGTGGATCATGTGGTTCAATTCGATGGTAAACGAAGAACCTCACCAGGGCTTGAAATCCAGATGAACTCGCCTCGAAAGGGGTGCGGCCTTCACAAGAGGCATCTGGACAGGTGCTGCATGGTTGTCGTCAGTTCGTGGCTTAAGTTGTTCCCTTTAGTGGGGTAACGAACGCAACCCCCGTCGCCTGTTATACGTGTCAGGCGAGACTGCCCAGCCCAAAGTGCGGCTCACTTCGGTTCGCCGCAGAATCAAGAAGTATGAAGTATGAAGTATGGAAATGTACGAAGAAAAACCATAATTCATGATTCATAATTCTTGCTTCTGCATCGAGCGGAGCGAGATGCATTTCGGGCTGGGAGGAAGGCGGGGATGACGCCAAATCAGCATGGCCCTCTGACGCCCTGGGCTACACACGTGATACAATGGCCGGTACAACGGGTCGCGACGGGGTAACCCTGAGCCAATCCTTATAAAGCCGGCCTCAGTTCGGATTGAGGTCTGCAACTCGACCTCATGAAGCTGGAATCGCTAGTAATCGCAGGTCAGCTATACTGCGGTGAATACGTTCTCTGGTCTTGTACTCACCGCCCGTCATGCTAAGGGAGCCGGGAATACCCGAAACCCCGCCCTTTGCTCGCGGAGCAAAGGGCGGGATATATCGAAATTTTGAAATATCGATATGTCCCGCCCTTTGTTCACTTCGTGAACAAAGGGCGGGGTTACGGTAAGCTCGGTGACAGGAGCAAAGTCGTTGAGACATACTGTCTTGTTGCGACCTATGTGAGCGATCACATAGTAAAACCCAACTGATATCGGTGAACCCCAGCGTACACAATTCACAATTTCTAATTTCAATTTTGAATTAGTCATTGAGAATTCGTAGTTGCGCCAGCTGGGCAATACCGAGGGAAGCCCACTAGGAGCTAGTTTTTTAACTGGTAACTAGTTGCGGCCCCGTAGAGACTTCCTGCACTTTTCTAGAAGTAGAAGGCGCAGGGGATGGCGTTGAAAAATTCACGCTATAAAACGTTGGCCCCAGCCGTAAAGTTTCCTAAAGAAACATTACGGCTGGGTGAAGATATAGTCCGTGCCTCAATGTAAATTGAGGGTAACACATGAACAAGGCACCGGTAGCGGAAGCTGTTGGTGGAATCATTCCTAGATCCCGTCCCAAGGCGCGTAAAGCGCGCCATGTTTAAATATTTAAATGTTTAAACATGGCCAAAATTCGCTTTGCGAATTTTGGCGAGGACTGATCAGGTCGGTCCGAGGGTGGAAGTTTTTCTTCCATTCCTCGGAATCATGCTGTGGCTGTCAGCTAAACCAGCTAGCGGAGTTAGATGCAAATTTAGCTTCCAACCGTGGACGGAACAAAAGAGGGAACAAAAAACACTCAAAAAACCGCTCAATCGAGCGGTTTTTTGCTTCGCAGCGAATAGCCGAAAGATTTTTATTGCACGTTAAAAAATCATGCTAGTCAAGTAGTATCTTGGTTGACAATCGTACATTCTCCTGTAAGCTATTGAAGTTGCCTAGATTTAGGCATCGAGATTAAACCTCTCTTTATATGGGAGGTTTTGTTTGTTCTTTGTTAACGGAAAGGAGGTGATGCCTATGTGGGTTTCGTGAGAGATACAAGGGTTTTTCCCGAGTTTTTCAACTGATGACAAACGGAAATGAAAGGGAAGATTCATGGTTTCGAAATTAAAGTTCTTGGTCGCAGTATTGCTGATGATTGGTCTTGGTCTGCCCATGTCTATGGTGGCAGCCCCGGCGCCAGATGCAGTGTCTGTCCTTATTTTGGACAGCACAGTAAGCGGAGGGGCTCTATCGCGTGAGGCAGTACTCGCTGCCGCGAACGGGTTCACAGTGGTAGTTGACAGCGCCGCGGCCTGGGGCGCGAGAACTATGGCTGAATTCGCGACCTTTAGGGCGATCATTCTCGGTGATGCGACGTGCACGGGCGTTGGCGCGGTGGCCGCCGCCGAAGCAAACAAGGCAGTGTGGGGGCCAGCGATAGATGGCAACGTGATTATCAACGGTACGGACCCGGTATTTCACCAGGGCCAAGGCGGGGATGCGCTTACCGAAGGCAGCATTAAGTTTGCGGCTGATGAGCCAACTAAGACAGGCGCCTACATCAGTCTGAGCTGCTATTATGCCGGTGCAGCCTCTGGCACACCCGCGCCTGTGTTGGATCCTTTTGGCAGTTTTACGGTCGTTGGTCAGGGTGGATGCCCCGCAGATTCGCACATCGTGGCAGTGCACCCGGCGCTTGCTGGGATTACTGATGCCAGCCTGTCAAACTGGGGTTGTTCTACCCACAACGGGTTTGTGACGTATCCGGCGGACTTCCTCGTTCTTGCTATTTCCGAGGATATCCCTTCAACCTATGTGGCGCCTGATGGATCGACTGGCGCCCCCTATATTCTCGCGCGTGGTGAGACGCTCTCGCCGATTCTGTGCGGGAACGGGATTCTGGAGATGACCGAGGAGTGCGACGACGGTAACGTTGTCAACGGAGATGGATGTTCTGCCCAGTGCAAGATTGAGGTCTATGTACCTGCGTGCGGGAACGGAATCCTTGATTCAGGCGAGCAGTGCGACGACGGAAACCTGCTGAATGGGGACGGATGTTCGGATGTCTGTAAGTTCGAGAACCAAGACCCCGATTGTAAGAGCGCGTATCCTGATCCGGCGACCCTTTGGCCACCGAATCATAAGTACGTGACCGTTTCTGTTCTCGGTGTCACGGATCCTGACGGCGATGCAGTCGTTGTCATGGTGAACAGCGTGACGCAGGACGAGCCAGTAAATGGTCTCGGTGACGGCGACACCTCGCCCGATGCCGTGATTAATTCTGACGGTACAGTCAAGGTTCGCGCCGAACGCTCCGGAACCCCAAAGGTACCAGGTGATGGACGAGTCTATCACATTGGTTTCATGGCGGAAGACGGCATGGGCGGCAAGTGCGCCGGGACTGTCTTAGTGTGCGTGCCCCACGACATGGGACAGGGCAGCGTCTGTGTAGACGGCGGACCGCTGTATGACTCGCTCATGCCGTAGTAGTTAACCCTCCTTCCGTAATTTTGTAAGGCCGCCTCATCCTCTGAGGCATGGCAAACGGCCCGAGCTTATACCTTGCTCGGGCCGTTTCCTTTTGTCCAATTGTCCAACGATTAAAAATCGCTCCGTTGAGCGGTTTTTTGCGTCGCGTTTAATCGAAGGAGGATTTTAATCGCACATTAAATAATCATAGCAGTCAAGTATTACTTGTGTTGACAAACGTACATCCTCCTGTAAGCTATGGAAGTTGCCTAGTTTTAGGCATCGGTATCAAACCTCTCTTTATGGGAGGTCTTGTTTGTTCTTTGTTAACGGAAAGGAGGTGGTGCATTTGAGTGTCGCAGGTATCGCAGGACGATATTTTTTGCGAGAGGGACGGAGCGAATTGTTCACTCCGCCCGAGACGAATCCAGTCTACGGAAAAGGAACGATTGAATGTTACGACATTATGTAGCGACTGTTTTGGTTGTAGTGATGGCGCTTGTTGCGCCATTGCAATCGGCTCTCGCGGGCCATCTCACCGGTACTCCGGCAACGTACACGCTCGATGCAGACTTCGACGAGGGCACCCTCGTGAACGTCAACCATACTGATGTGACTGATCAACTTCAGCTCAACAGTGTAGCTAAGCCATTTGGTTTCATTTGGATCGCCGCATCCGATCGTGGAACGGTGATCAAGATTAACACAGTGACTGGCGCAATTCTCGGCGAATATCGGACTGCACCTGCAGGCCGCGCGCTTAACCCGTCTCGGACTACCGTTGACAGCAATGGCAGTGTCTGGGCAACAAACCGCAACGAAGGCGACTTTGTCGCAGCCAACGCCATTTCACCAGGTATTCCAGCCGCAGGTGGCGGCATGGGTTCTGTCGTCCACATCGGCCTTGAAGAAAACGGGCAGTGTGTGGATCGAAACGGCAATGCTGTTATTGATACGTCCGCGGGACTTGGCGATATTAAGCCATGGCTAAACGGCGGCGGTGTTGATAATCTTGGCGGTGTCTCAACCGCCGAGGACGAGTGTATTATTCACTACACGCGTGTCAACTCAACCTTTTCCCGGCATGTGTCTGTTAATACCAGCAACAATGTGTGGGTCTCTGGCATCGGGGATCGGAACTTCGACCTCGTTGACGGTGCGACTGGCATGATCATTAGTCAACAGCCATCCGTCGGCTTCGGGGGCTATGGCGGTTTGATTGACGGCGCAGGTGTTATCTGGTCTGCGCGGCCACTCCTGCGCTGGGATACGGCGCTTCCTTTAGTGGGGCCAAATGGGGATCCTGCGGGATTTAGCATCGGTCCGCCAGCGCCTGCAACCAATTGGTCCGGCCAAGGTGCGCCTGATAGTTATGGGCTCTGCATTGACCCATCTGGCAATGTCTGGAATACGCGCTTGTTCGGAAATGCGATTGACAAGTACGCGCCGGACGGCACACACCTCGGCACATTTGCCCATGGAAATGGTGAAGCGCAGGGCTGTGTCGCAGACACGAGTGGCCATATCTGGGTTGCACATTCTTTATTCGGTGCGACCACTGTTGGTCATTTACTGAATGACGGCACCTACGTGGGGAACGTGCCTCTTCCGGGAGGTGTCGGCCCAACTGGTCTTGCCGTGGATGCGGCTGGAAAAATTTGGTCTGCTAATATTAGCTCCAATAACGCCTCACGGATTGATCCCTCGTTGGGACCTATCGGTGGAGGCGGAGTTCCTGTCGGTGCCGTAGACATGACGGTCGCGCTCGGTGCGGGCGCAGGTCCGTATAATTATTCCGACATGACCGGCAGCACCCTGATTGCTGCGCCGAACAATGGCACATGGACGATCGTTCATGATAGCGGTGTCGTCGGGCAAGAGTGGGGCAAGGTGAGCTGGACTGCTTCCACGCCGTCCGATAGCATGCTGACGGTGACGGTTGCGAGTAGTGGCGACGGTTTGATCTTTGGACCTCCGGAAGCCGCGACGAATGGCGGCGATCTGTCGGTCGCGAACGGACAGTATGTGAAGGTGGTCGTGAGCTTTACGCGCGCGACGACCGGCGAGAGTCCTATCTTGTATGACTTAAGTCTCTCAACGAACGAAGCTCCCGACTGCGACGGTGCCTATGCGGACCCAGGCGTAATCTGGCCGCCGAATCACAAAATGGTGCCGCTTACAATAAGCGGCGTGACGGATCCTGATGGCGATCCGGTCGTGATCATAGTGACAGGTATCATGCAGGACGAGCCGACGAACACGCTTGGCGATGGCAACACCGAAGTTGATGGCGCTATTGACATGAGTGGCATGGCTTCTGTTCGTGCCGAACGCACCGGAACCCCCAAAGTACCGGGTGACGGACGAGTCTACCATGTGACCTTCGAAGCTGATGATGGCAATGGTGGAAAATGCTCCGGTGTTGCACGGGTCTGCGTACCCCACGACATGGGACAGGGCAGCGTCTGTGTAGACGGCGGACCGCTGTATGACTCGCTCATGCCATAAGTAGTTACCCTCCTTCCGTAATTTTGCGAGGCCGCTTCATCTTCTGATGCGTGCCACGGCCCGAGCTATTACCTTGCTCGGGCCGTTTCCTTTTGTAAAAGTGGACATCTAAAAGTGGACATCGGATGTCCACCAAATGTCCACCAATTTATTCAAAGCGTAAAAAATCCGGGCAACCACGGCTGTGGTTGCCCGGATTCTCCTTGCCCGCGATCGTTTTTAAATGATCCCCGCCTTTTTCAGTGTTGCGTAGGCACCATTTCTATTGATGGTTTTGATCGCGCGCGTGGAGAGCTCGAGGCGCACGGTTCTGCCGAGCTCCGGCACAAAAAATCTTTTCTTCTGCAGATTCGGCTGTCGGCGGCGTTTGCCCGTCGGGTTGAACTGCGTCGCGCGTGTGCGGTTCGAATATCCGCCGCCGACTTGTGAAGATTTATGGGTAATGGGACACGATCTTGCCATATGATTTTCGCATACTATCACGACAGATACCACTATGCAATTCGTTTTTTTAACGGGCCCTAAGATAGACGTAGATGTCTTCAAGCGCGCGGACGGCGTCGCCGACCGCGATGTTGTTCTGATGGTAGCGCACATTCGTGCAGTCGCCTGCGGCCCAGAGACCCTCGACTGACGTGCGTTGTGTCCAGGGGTCAATCTCGATCTGGTTGTACTGATTGAGCGCGAGGAGACCTTCGACAAAGTTGGTTGTTGGCACGAGGCCGATCTCGACGAAGATGCCCTGCGTCGGATGCTCGCGCACCTCGTCGCTCGATCGGTCTTTGTATATGAGCGATGTCACAAATTGCTCCCCTTTAACTTCAAGGAGCTCGGCGTTGCTGATTGCTTTCATTTTTGGGTCTTTGAGTACGGCCTTGACGGTAACCGGATCCGCCTTGAACTGCGGCGAGTAGTCGAGGAGTGTCACGCTTTTGGCATAGGCGAGAAGCTGCGCTGCGGTCTCAAATCCGGCGTTGCCGCCGCCGACGACGGCGACGTCTTTCCCCGCAAAGAGCGGTCCATCGCAGGAGGCGCAGTAGGTGATGCCCTTATGCTCGAAGCGATCCGCTCCGGGCACCGTGAGGCGGCGGCGGGCGCTTCCGGTCGTGATGAGCACGGTGCGCGCCTCGTAGGAGCTCTTCTCGGTGAGCACGGCAAAATCGTTTTCCCGTTTTTCAACTTTTGTTACTCTCTCGCTGGCCTTGATCTCGATAAACTCGCCTGCATACGTGCGCAGATGCTTCTCGAGCATCGCGGCTAGCTCGACGCCAGTTACCGAGGGCGTCCCAATCCAATTCTGCACGTCCGTGGAGACCACGCTCTGGCCGCCGAAGGGAAGCTGGTTCGGCATGGCAGCGGTGAGGAGTGCGGTCTTAAGCTGCTTTCGAGCGGCGTACACCCCTGCCCCTACTCCCGCAGGACCGCCGCCGATGATGATGAGATCGTACATGTCCATAAGTATAGCAGAGAGAAGTCATAGGAAAGTAGTATTGACCTACCGACCTCGCCCTGTTAAAGATTAAGAGCAGAAGTGTTCATGCGAAAGACACCCTCTGCCCGGAACGATTATGATCTTTGCCTTGATTTTTCAAGGATAGAGGAGATGATACATGACTGCGCCTTCTGTGTTTAGCCACGATGATGAGGGTGTGAAAGAGGAAGAAGCAGGTGACGGAGAAGAAGTTTCTTCTATTGAAGAGAGTTTTCTATTGGAGGACCTCGACGAGCAGTTTTTTGAGACCACCGAAGAGGAGGATGCGGAAGAGGAAGCTTCAGAGTGGCTGACGGACCAGGACTCTCGAGTGGCCGAAGCGAAGGGCGTGGTTGACTTCCATGAGGTAGGACTCGTTGCTGGATGGTTTCAAACGATTTGTTCTATTCCACTCCTCGATCGCGCGGGCGAGGTCGCTCTTGCGAAACGCATAGAGGAGGCAGAGACAGAAGCCGAGCGCGATGCAGCAAAGAAGGAGATGATTGAGGCAAACCTGCGCCTGGTGGCGAGTATCGCAAGGAAGTACACCTACAGTTTCGGACTGTCGTTCTTGGATAGTATCCAAGAAGGCAACATCGGGCTTATGCGCGCTGTCGAGAAGTTTGATTATCGTCGCGGATTCAAATTTAGCACCTACGCAATCTGGTGGATTCGGGATGCGATCCTGCGCGCGATTGTTGACCAAGGCAGGGCAATCCGTATTCCCGTGCATGTCGCAGAGGTTGTCCAAAAAGTACAGCAATCTCGCGAGAAACTTGAGGCACTCCACGCTCGTTTACCAACCGCAGAAGCGATTGCTGTGGATACGGAGTTGGACGTCGGACGGGTGCGGCGTGCCTTGCATCTTCCGTTGGTCGGCTCACTTGAGCGACGTATAGGCGATGGCGATATCGAGTTCGGCGCGCTGCTCGAGGATAAGAATGCTCCTTCTCCCGTCGACGACGCTGTTAAGGAGGATTTGGCGCAAAAAATTAAGGATGTTCTTTCTACGTTAACCCCGCGGGAGGAAAAAATTCTCCAGTTGAGATTCGGCCTCAATGGTGAGAAGCCGCATACGCTTGAGGAAATCGGACAAATGTTCGGCGTAACTCGCGAGCGGATCCGGCAGCTCGAAGCGCAAGCCCTGAGAAAGCTCCGACACCCCGCCAAGAGCAGGGTATTACGTGAGTTCCTAGAGGAGTGATTCGCGGCACCGGCCACCAATGGGCTCGTGCCGCGTTTTTTTACCCGGCACCTTGAGGGAGAGGTGCCGGGTGCGCTAGTATGGACGCTATGCATCTCGAACTGACACAAAATCAATACGATGCGCTGATAAAGCTCGTTGCGCTTGGTAACTGGACGGCAAATGCTCACCGAGACGAGAACGAGCGGATTGTCGCCTTCGACGAGCTTGAGCGGCATGTCCGTGCTGCGGCGGCGGCTGGTCGCGGTGATGGCACGATTGCGCAAGACGCTGAGACCGGCGCCTACTACGCCACCTGGGAGGCGGACGACGATCCGGTTGTGGGCAAACTTATTGACGAGTATGACAACGATACGTTTTGGGATGAGCTGCTACACCGCCTCGTCGAGCGAGACCTCGAGCGCGCGTACGGGCATGACATTCTCCACGATCCAGAGCACCGCGCGACGCTCGAAGAGCCGTTTGTCTCTCGGTGGGATGACGAGTTGACGAATTATGGAATCGGGAGGCTCGAGGTGGGGGAGGCGTGAAGTGCCAAGCGGAAAACGCAAAACGAAAAACAACAGTGCAAAGCGCAAAAAATTTCCAATTTCCAAAAAACAATTTCCAAACGAATCTCAAATCTCAAGTTCCAAATCACAAACGTTCGTGTTTGGAACTTGAACTTTGAATCATTGGAATTTGTTTGGAGCTTGTTTTTTGGAGCTTGAAATTTTATTCTGTTGTTTTGCGCTTTTCGTTTTGCGCTGCATATGAGCCGTATGAAATCGTTTTTTGGCACTCTTGCGCGCAGATTTTCTCGAGCGACTCGTTTCTTCAGCGCACATTTCTCGACGCTTGCCCTCCTCGCGGGTTTTGTGTGGGACAATCTGACGCTCACGCGCGTTGATCTGTGGCTGAATCATATCGGCCTCCTGATCTACCTCGCGCTTGCTGGCGTCGGGATCATTCTGATCAACGCCTCACGCGCATCGCAGCCCGCCTGCCTCACCCGCTACGCCTTCTGGTATCCGATTGCCGTGCAGTTTGCCTTCGGTGGCCTGTTTAGCGGCTATTTTGTATTTTACTCGCGGAGCGGCTCGCTCCCGGCAAGCTGGCCGTTTCTTTTTTTCCTTGCGGCGATTCTCGTCAGTAATGAATTCCTCCGCGAGCGCTACCATCGCTTGCTGCTTCAGGTCGGCATCTTGTACATAGCCCTGTTCTCTTACGCGATCTTCGCCGTGCCGGTCGTACTTCGCTCGGTCGGCACCGGCGTTTTTCTTCTCTCGGGGCTCGTGAGCCTTGCTATGGCGGCATTTTTTCTCGCGCTTCTCTCGCTCGTGCTCACGGAGCGATTTCGCGCACTGGTGCGCCGTGTTGCGATTTTGATTATCGCGATCTACGCGCTCTTCAACGCCTTCTATTTTTTAAACGTCATCCCGCCGCTTCCGCTCTCACTCAAAGACATCGGCGTCTATCACCGCGTCGAGAAGACGGATGGTGGAGGATACCGCGTGCTCGCCGAGGCACCACGGAGAGCATGGCTGCCGTGGCCGCGGCATGATCGGACGCTCTATCTCGCCCCCGGCGGTACACTCTACTGCTTCAGCTCGGTATTCGCGCCGACAGCGATAACGACGCGCATCTTTCACAGTTGGGAATACAAAGACGCGAGGACAGGGAAATGGGCGCAAGCGACGCGCGTGCCGTTCTCGATCACCGGTGGGCGCGACGGCGGCTACCGCGGCTTCTCATTTAAGAGTGCGCTCTTCCCAGGTCATTGGCGCTGCGACGTCGAGACCGAGCGCGGCGCGCTCATCGGACGGCGGACATTTCGCATCGTCGAGACCGACACACTGCCGAAACTCGTCGAGCGCGAGGAGTGAGGGGCAGCAGCGAGGAGCGAGGAAGGCGCGAGGAGGTTTCCCCGTCGTCATAATAACCTGACGGTCGCAATTTTATTATGACGGGGGATAATGGCTGGCGGCACGGTCCACGATGTACAAATCAACCAAAAAGCGTATAGTGTCTCTATGGCACACACCGTTAAAGACAAGGATATACAATTCGCAAAGAAGTTGGCAAAGTATGCCGAGAAATGGGTGGCGCTCGAGGTGAAAGAAAAACGTATTATTGCGTCTGGGGTAACCCTTCGAGAGGTACAGGCGAAGCTCGGCCGAAAAAAAGAGCGGGGGTTACGTTTTCCATTTGGTTGAGAAGTACCCCCTCGCGCTGGGTCATCTGCGACCACTGCAAGCCGCTCTTCGGGAAGTATAAAAATCAGTTTGCAGTGATGGCGAAGTAGGCCAGGACAACGAGCCTGAACAACTCGACATAATGCGCCAGAAAAACGTGCGGCGAAGTTTAGTACAACCAGAGCGACTGATCAAAATAAAAATCACCCCGAGTGAAAACACTCGGGGTGATACGATGAATTGCGCTACTCCTTTACAGGCCGACATGCCTACTTCGTTTCTCATTCGGCCCGCATTTTGGCGTTGATTTGCTCGATGTGATCTCTCACGCTTAATTTATATTTTGTCAAATTTTTGCGCCAGAGGGCAATTGTGCGTATAGTGGTGATGATGTCAGGGATCGGGGCTATAGCAAAGAAGGCGGCTCTCGCGTGCGCGAGGCGCGCCACGGAGCTTGAGGCCGCACGGCGTCGTGCGAATACTGCCCGCACGGCCGCAAAGCGCGCCGTTGCGCTAGTGCGGCATGGCGATGCGGAGAGCGCAGGCGGGCTCATCTCAGCTGCGGAGAAAGAACTTGAGGTACTCGCGCGACTCGCGCGCACGAACCCGCGCCTCCTTGCCGAGAGTTTTTATCGCGAGGCAGTTGAGGAGTATGTAGAGGCAAAAGCGCTCGCTGCTTTTGTGGCGCAGGGGCGATTTGTCTTGCCTACCGGAATCATTGTTGACCCTGAAGAGATGCTCGGCGGCCTTGCGGATGCAACGGGCGAGCTCGTGCGTCGGGCGGTGACGATTGCACATGAGAGCGGGGCACTCGCGGAGCTTGAGCTCTACCGTGCCGCCGCTGCCGCCCTCTCCCACGAACTTGCGGCAGTCTCCGAGGCCGGAAAACTCCGCCAGAAGCACGATGAGGTCGAGCGCAATCTCCACCGCCTCGAGCAGCTCATCTACGAAATAAAGGGGAGAGGGGAGGAGTGAGAAAATTCGCCCCGAAAGCCCAAAACACAAATTACAAAACCCAAACAAAACACAAACGCACAAAATCAAAACTCGCGACGCGGAGGTTTATGCTTTTGTGTTTTGAATACTGTGCTTTGTTTGGGTTTTGTGTCTTTGTGCTTTGTGCGTTTTATAGCTTAGGTCTTGTGTTTTCGTGAGGCCTGTTTTGAATTTCGAGCTTCGTAATGATACGGGTTATGCGTCGTTTCCAATTTTCCACTTCCAACTCCCGATTTCTAAATACAGGCCGGATTCTCCCGTATGTGTTTCTCGTGGGCGGAGTTGTGCTTGCGGCGCTTGCCGTGCTGTTTTTTTCAGGCGGGGGAGGCGAGAGCGCGCCGGCTGATTCCGTTTCCGAGACTGGAGGCGAGACGGCCTCGGGTGCTCTCGATACTAGTCTCTGGGAGACATACCAGAGTGATGCATTCGGCTTTTCGATTAAGCATCCGGCGCACTGGGAGGTTCGCGTTTCAGAAGATGAGTTCACGCCAGCGATCAACATTTTCGACCCGGCAACCGCTGTGGGTGCCGCGTTTCCGCTGACTCATTTCTCCGAGGCGACGCATGTCTCTATGTACCCGCGCGGCATCCCGACCGAAGGCGTGTTCAGCAATACGCGTGAGAGCGGCGTTCGTTTCGGTGAGAGCGTGCGCGTGGCGAACGATTTCCTGCTCGAGGATGGAAGCGCATGGGCAACGGCCGCGAGCTTCGGCCGTATCGTGCCCGCCGGCTGGGACGAGGCCGGATTTCTGTGGGCGAAAGTAGTGATTGACAATCTCGACCTCACCTGTCGCCGGGGTGTGGAGACGGTGCCAGTAGACGTTTGCGATCCGCTCTCGGGTGACACACTCGTGCGCCGCGGCACAGTGAATGCACGTGTGCGTGCCATTGAGGAGGCGATGCTCGCGTCGTTTCACTATCTTAATCGCGTGCGAGGAGGCACCGTGAGCACGAGCACCGATGCGACGAACCTCTCCGACGACCTTATTCGCGTCACCTCGCCCGAGCCCGGAGCCGTGATTACAAGTCCGCTCACCATTCGCGGTGAGGCGCGCGGCAATTGGTACTTTGAGGCAACATTTCCGGTCGTGCTCGTTGACTGGGACGGCCGGATCATCGCGGAGCACTATGCAGAAGCGAAAAGCGATTGGATGACCACCGACTTCGTGCCGTTTGAAGCGATGCTCGAGTTTGTGGTGCCGGACACCTCCGTGAGCGATCGCGGCGCGCTCATCCTTCGAAACGCCAACCCGTCCGGTCTTCCGGATTATGATGCGGCGATTGAAATCCCCGTTAGGTTTGTGCAGTGATTAGGCCGGGCCATAGGATTGGTTGCGCTATTTGTGTAGCCGGGGTTTCGCAGCAAGCAGCAAGCGCCAAGCAATAAGCACGGACGGTACATTTGTGTTTGCCGCTTGTTCGATGGTGCTTACTGCTCGGACAACTATGCACAAAGCCCTCCAGCTTCTCCGCCTCATCCCTCGCGGCAGAGTGGTGAC
Source organism: bacterium (assembly GCA_030697645.1). Lineage (NCBI taxonomy): Bacteria > bacterium. The sequence goes on from JAUYPI010000015.1 coordinate 50,693, forward strand.
CTACAAAGAGCTCGCGCGCGCCTGCGGCACCTCGCCGCGCGCCGTGGGACGGATACTTGCAGGGAATAAAGAGCCAGCGAAGTATCCTTGCTACAAAGTCGTCTCTTCGCGAGGCGCGCTCACGGGCTACAGCGCCCCGGGCGGCCTCACTCGTAAGCGCGAGCTCCTCGAGCGCGACGGCGCCACCTTCGCTCGAGACGGCCGCGTGCTGCCGGAGCATTTTTATCGTTTTGAAGAATGAGCAGTGATCTTAAACCTAAAGTATTCGTCGCGATGTCTGGGGGCGTGGACAGCTCTCTCGCGGCGGCGCTTCTTCAGGAGCGCGGGTTTGACGTGCATGGAGCGTTCATCATGACGTGGCAGATTCCGGGCTTGCCATGCAGCGCGGCCGAGGACCGTCGCGACGCGATGCGCGTCGCGGCGAAGCTCAACATTCCATTCCATACATTTGATTTCGCCGAGGAGTACAAGCGCGGCGTTGTGGACTACATGCTCCGCGAGTATGCGGCAGGGCGGACGCCGAACCCGGACGTGATGTGCAATAAAGAGATTAAGTTCGGTGCGTTTCTGCGGAAGACGCGGGAGATGGGGGCGGAGTACATGGCGACGGGGCACTATGCGCGCTTAGAAAGAATCAAGAATCATGAATCAAGAATCATGAATCGACTCCTCATGTCCAAAGATACAAACAAAGATCAGACGTACTTTCTTTGGATGCTGGGGCAGGAGGCGCTCTCGCGCACACTGTTTCCGATCGGCGATTATCTGAAGAGCGAGGTACGGGAGATGGCGCGGGAGCGGGGGTTGATCACGGCTGACAAACGAGATAGTCAAGGGCTTTGCTTCCTCGGCAAGATTGACGTGCGGGCATTTCTCGCTCGGCACTTGGGAGCGAAGGAAGGCAGCGTGCTTGATGCCGCGAGCGGTAAGGCGATCGGGGTTCATGCAGGAGCGGCGCTCTATACGCTCGGACAGCGGCACGGCTTTAGGGTTGAACACGAAACACCCCGGAGCGAGCCGCTCTATGTCGTGTCGCGCGACATTGCCGCGAATACGATTACGGTCGCGTCGCGAGCGGCCGTACTTCGCGTTCCCTCTGCGCGTTGCGAAGTTGATCTCGGTATATGCAACTGGATCGGCGAGGCGCCGGAGGCAGGCGGTGTCTACCTCGCCCGTATCAGACACCGCGGCGAGCTTATGCCGTGTCGAATTGAGCCATTTGAGCGAGATATGAGCCGCACACGAGTGCTTTTTGAAACGCCACTCCTCGCCGCCTCCGGCCAGTCGCTCGTGCTCTATGAAGGAGAGCGCGTCGTTGGAGGAGGGGTGATTGGATGATGTCCTTGCCTGTCTCGTAACAAGAAGTACACCCCGTGCACAGTGGTGCACGGGGTGTCTATACTGGGGTTCGCGTCGCACGTTACGGACGACGGGTTCCATGACTTTGTTTTTCGTACAGACGTAGTTGTATTATCTCGCCGCTCGTTTCGGGCGGATAGTCAAAAAAAGCCGATTCGGCGGTATACTGCTGTCGCCGGTCCTTTCGGTAGCACTGGGGGTATCGCCTCCATTGTCGCACGAATTTTGTCAGTATTGTTGCGCAGTCGACTATCAGTCCCGTCACTATATAGCTTCCTTTCTTAGAATATCTGTGTACTCCGAGCGTTTCTTTTTGTAGTAAAGCAAAAGAGTAGTCGATAGTCAATGTACTGGGTCTTGCCTCGCGTGTATAGCTGGAGCGCTGCGACTGCGGTAGAATAAAGCGCGATGTCAACGACTCTCCTTCTAGTTATAGTTGCGATCACGGGGTTTCTCGTCGCGAGCGTTTCTGCATGGTTTTATTTTAGTACCCGTCGGCGTGAGCGCGAGGAGCGCGAGCGAGAGGGGGGGCAGTCCTTCCTTATGCTACAGAATCAGCTGGGCGAGATTGCGCGTACACTCGATGGGCGCCTCAGTGAGGCGTCGCGGTTTATGCAGGAATCGAACCGCGAGGTACAGACCGCGGTGCGCGCGCAGTTTAGTGAATCGGCGAAGATCATACGGGAGGTGACCGAGGGGCTCACGAGTCTGCGGGAGACCAATACGCAGGTCGTTTCGTTTGCGGAGCAGCTGCAGTCCCTGCAGGATGTTCTCCAGAACCCGAAGCGTCGCGGGGTGCTCGGCGAGTATTATCTTGAAACGGTGCTCAAAAACGTGCTGCCTCCCTCGGTGTACGCGATGCAGCATCGGCTGGGCGCGGACGGCGAGGGAAGCGAGCTCATCGTTGACGCGGCGATTTTCGTGCAGGGGAAAATCATCCCCATAGACTCTAAATTCTCGCTTGAAAATTACAACCGCCTCGCGAGTGAGCGCGACGAGGCGGAGCGAGTGCGGCTCGAGCGACAGTTCAAGCAGGACCTCAAGAATCGTATTGACGAGACGAGCAAGTACATCGAACCCTCACTCGGCACCATGGACTTCGCGCTCATGTTCATTCCCTCTGAGGCGATTTTTTACGATCTCATCATCAACCAGGTTGGCGCGGTAAAGGTCAATACCGAAGAGCTTATCCAGTACGCGGCGCGTAAACACGTCAACATCGTCTCGCCGAATTCTTTTTACGCGTTTCTGCAGGTCATCCTCCACGGCCTCCGGCAGGTTGAGATCGAGCAGAATACCGAGCTCATAAGGAAGCGCGTCGGGGAGCTCGGGCGGCACCTCAAGAGCTACGAGGATTTCTCCCTCCGGCTCGGGAACTCCTTGCGTACCACAGTGAATCACTACAACGCCGCAGGGAAAGAGTTCGGGAAGATTGATAAAGACATCCTGCGCATCAGCGGGGCAGAGGCCGGGCTCTCTGCCCTCTCGATTGAGCGGCCGGAGGGGGAGGGAGAGTAGCGCGAGAGCAGAGCGGCTGCTATTCTACGTTATAGAGTAGGGGTAGAGTAGGGGAAGCCCTGTTTCTTTACACCCAAATGGGATACGAGTGTCCTATTTCATCTGCGGGTTTTGTGGCATAGAGATCTGAAGGAGGATAGTTATGCGAGGAGAGTATAAGGAAGACAGGCAGTATGTCGTAGTGCATGGGGGTGAGAATGAGGATTTGAGCGACGAGGGGTCATCGGAGTTTAACCTCGCAACCAATATCGATGCGCTGAAGGGTGAGGGCACGGCCAATAACATCGCTCGGTACCTCTCTGACGTGCGACGGTACACACTGCTCACGCGCAAGCAGGAGCAGCAACTGTTCAAGCGTCTTGAGCTGCTTCGGGCGCGAGTGCTTCGCATTCTTCACCTTGCACCGACGACATGGGCAGTGATCGAGCGTTTGCGGAAAGAGATTGCCCGGGGAGAAGTCGCGATCAGTGAAATCACCGCACGCGAAGGGGATGAGTCAGCAGAGAGGTTGTGGGCAGCGTTCTCGACCAGCGCGGATGAACTAGATGAGCTTTTTGTTCGTCTTGATGCATTGCGGCAGGGCGGCGTGCGAGAGCATGTGCAGAGAAAAGCGCGGCGTGTGCGTCTTGAGCGCCGCGAGGTGCTGCGATCTATTGTTGAGAAGCTCGCACAGGAGCTCTGCCTCACGGAGGTCGTGTACACAATGCTCCGTAGCGCACTCGAGCGCGGCGTGGAGGAGTGTCCGGAAAATCGGTCGGTGTATGTGTCCTATATGGCTCTGGTCCGCGCCGAAGAGCGTCTGAAGGCAGTTGCCGACCTCGTGATCGCGTCAAATACGCGCCTCGTGGTCCATGTCGCGAAGCACTACCGCAGGAGCGGCATGCCGTTTCTCGATCTGATCCAGCAAGGAAACCTCGGCCTTATGCGCGCCTGCAGAACATTTGAGTACCAGCGCGGGCTCAGGTTTTCCACATACGCGACCTGGTGGGTGCGACAGAGCATCATGAGATCGTTTGTGGGGCGGCGTATCGTGCGTCTCCCTGAATATATCGAGGATAAGGTGGGTCGTTTTTTTGGTGTTTGTGACGCGTCTATAGCCACACACGGAAGGCAGCCAAGCGCCTCCGAGCTCGCCGAAGCATTAGGGATACCTGTCGAGAGGGCACACACGTTGCTCGACACATTTGGTGTCAGCGGTTGTGTATATCAGATCTCGCTCGACAAGCCGATACCGCGAGATAAGGGAGGCAGGGCAAGAAGCCCCCTTGATTTCCTGGCGGATTCGCGAGTCGCATCGGCGGAAGCGCGCGAGATCGTCCGTTCGACCGACGCTCTGCTTCGATCATTGCTTGAGTGTCTGGATGCGCGTGAGCAGGATATAGTTCAGCTGCGTTATGGGCTTAGAGAGCATAAGCCGCATACGCTTCGGCAAGTGGCGGTTGTCCGTAGGCTTTCCCAAGAGCGTATACGGCAGATCGAGGTAGGTGCTCTCCAGAAACTTCAGGACCGCGCCAGTCGCTGTGGGCCGCTTGCCCGGGAACTCGTTCGAGAACTTTTTCACCTGCGCGCGCAGGAAGAGTGACGAGTGGTCTACCTTTTTTGAGCGCGCAATACACCATAACCTCCGTGTCGGTCCGCGAATCGGCACGGGGGTTGAGTTTTTGCCTTTGGCACTGTAGGATGGCTCTATACATGGAATTTGCGGTGATACAAACAGGGGGCAAGCAGTATCCGGTCGCTGTGGGCGAGAGGATCACGATTGAGAAGCTGCCCGGCGAGCTCAAGGAGGGCGACAATGTCACCTTCGACTCCGTGCTTCTTGTTGAGGACGGTTCCGACACTACGATCGGCACGCCGTTTATCGAAGGGGCGGCGGTGCACGGCACGATCGAGAAAATCGGCCGCGCCAAGAAGGTTGACGTGGTGAAGTACAAGGCAAAGAGCCGCTACTTTAAGCGCCGCGGCCACCGGCAGCCGTATATGGAGGTGAGGATTACGTCGCTTGATGGGAAAGTGGAAAGTGGAGGGTAGAAGGTGGAGCGAGAAATTTGCAATAACTATGCGACCGCATAATTATTGCAAATTTTTATTTTCTGTGCAGATCCGCGTTCCGTCAGCGTACTTCTGCGACTTTTATTTCTGCACAGGTTTGCGTTCAGTCAGCGTATTTCTGCGACTCTCGAGCGCTTGTCGCAGCGTCTCAGGGTCCGAGTACTCGATCTCGAGCCCGCTCGAGAGACCGCGGCCAAGCGTCGAGAGTTTGACGTGGTTCTGTTCCGTGGCTTCACGGAGCAGCTCCGTGAGGAGGGAGGCGGTGTGTTCGCCTTCGGTCGTGAGCGAGAGCGCGAGGACGATTTCTTTAAGTTCATCGCGTTCGGCGATTTTTTCCTTGAGCGATGCGAGACGTGGCCAGCGCAGGGCTGTGCTCTCTGTGAGCGGGAGCGTGCCGCCGAGGACAAAATAGCGCCCTCTGTAGCAGCCGCTCCGCTCCACGACCTCAAGGTCGGCGTCTTTCTCGACGACCATGAGGACGCTCTTCTCGCGGCGGGGATCGCTGCAGATCGGGCACTCGGCAACATCGGCCTTCACGCGTCGCTCAAAAAATCTGCCGCACAGCGCGCACTGTGCCACACTCGTGCTGAGTTCTGCTACGAGTCGAACAAGCTCGCTGCGGTAGCGGTCATCTTCACGCAAGAGAAAATACACGAATCGCCGCGCCTGCCGCGGCCCGATGCCGGGGAATTTCATGAAGAGATCCGAGAGTTTTGAGAGAGAGTCCATGTAGTGTATGCGCCTCACGTTTTAAAGTAGCATACGACGCCCATACTGCGAAGCTCGCGATGCTGCCTAACGAAATGGCGCTGGGTTGAGCCGCTCGTTTTTTGGATGGGTTTCGCATACAATGGACGAAGAGACAGTATAAAGACCTTGAAAGTGTGAGTATTTACGTCGATGTGTGTGAGCATGTACAAACATGAAAAACCAAGAAAAGTCATCCCCTCTCGAATCCCTAACCATTAACTTCCGACCCGGACACCTCCACCCACTCACGCAGGTGATGGAGCGGATCGCGGCTGTCTTTACTGCACTTGGGTTCGCGATTGCAGACGGGCCGGAGATCGAAACTGAGTATTACAATTTCGACGCGCTCAATATCCCCGCCGATCATCCGGCGCGTGATATGCAGGACACTTTTTGGCTCGCGGAGCCGAAAAGTGAATTTCCAATTTCCAAAAACCAATTTCCAAATACGACGAACGTCGAGCGCGCGGATGCCGGGGCAACGTCACAGAAACTTTTGCTCCGCACGCACATAAGCTCACTTCAGGTGCGTTATATGGAGGCACATGGACCGCCGTTTCGGATGATATCGAGTGGGCGGGTGTATCGGCACGAGGCGACAGATGCGACGCATGAGGCCCAATACCACTACACGGAGGGGCTTGCCGTGGAGCAAAGCGCCTCGCTGGCGCAGTTGAAGTACGTGCTGGACGCATTTGCAAAAAGCATTTTCGGCGAGAGTATGAAGAGTCGTTTTCGCCCTGCGTACTTTCCGTTTGTCGAGCCGGGGGTTGAAGTGGACCTCTCGTGCGTCGCGTGTGGCGGCGTTGGTGGGGCGTGCAGCGTGTGCAAGGGCACCGGCTGGGTGGAGGTGCTTGGCGCTGGCATGGTGCACCCGCAGGTGCTCACGAACGGCGGCATTGACCCCGCGCTCTGGCGCGGTTATGCATTCGGCGTTGGCGTTGATCGCATCGCCATGCTTCTCTACGGGATTCCGGATATACGATTGTTTTATAACGGCGACCTGCGCGTGGTGAATCAGTTTTGATGAGAAAGCCAAGTAGAGAGTAGAAAGTAGAAACATGAAAATCAGTTACAACTGGCTCCAATCTTTTTTTGATCAAAAGCTTCCGCAACCGCGGGAGGTCGCGGAGGCGCTCACGATGCATAGCTTTGAAGTCGAGGCGCTCCGCGAGGCGGACAAGGATACCATTTTTGATATTGACATACTGCCGAATCGCGCGCACGACTGCCTTGCGCACTACGGCGTGGCGCGGGAAGTTTCGACGCTCTTCAATCTGCCGCTCTCGCGCGCGCCGCTCACCGCTGTCCTTCCCGAGTGGCCAGCTTCCTCCCGTCTCTTTGTGAGCATTGAGGACGCTCACCTCTGTCCGCGCTACAGCGCGCTGGTGATCGAGAACATCGCGGTGGCCCCGTCGCCCGAGTGGCTCATCGAGCGCCTTCGCGCGATTGGCGAGCGGTCGATTAACAATATCGTGGACGCGATGAATTATGTGATGTTTGACATCGGCCAGCCGCTCCACGCGTTTGACCTCGAGCAGTTTGCGGTTTCCGAGGGCGCCGTGGCAATCAGCGTGCGCGGTGCTCGTGAGAACGAGAAGATAACGACGCTCGAAGGCCTCGAGTGCGCTCTTCCCCAAGGGACGCTCCTCGTCACAGACGCAAGCACGAACGCTGCACTTGGCATTGCCGGCATCAAAGGCGGGAGCAGCACCGCGATTCGGCCGGAGACCGAGCATATCATCATCGAGGCGGCGAATTTTGATCCGGTGCTCATTCGGAAAAGTTCCCGTGCTCTTGGCATCCGTACCGCGGCATCGGTGCGTTTTGAGCACGGGCTTGCTCTCGACCTTACGCTTCACGCGCTCCGTGAGGCCGCGGCTCTGATTCAGAAGATTGCCGCGACGTCGGAGACGAGAATCGAGGGATACGTTGACTCTCGAGGGGAAGCGGACGGCGCAGCACAAGAGAGAGGGCGGCCCATTACGATTAGTATTGGCGATGTCGGCGGCGTGCTTGGGGCCGCGTTTACCGAAGACGATGTTGCGGCAACGCTGAAGCGGCTCGGGTTTTCTTTTTCGGCCGCTGCGGACGGGAATTTTTTCGTAACGCCGCCATTCGAGCGGTTGGACATCGGAGCCAAAGAGGACCTCGCGGAGGAGATCGGACGCGTGTGGGGTTACGGGCGCCTCACGCCGCAGCCGCCACGGCCTCCGGAGCAGTCGCCTGAAATGAATAAGCGATTTGCGTATACGAGCGCGATCCGGCACCTCCTCGCGCGGCAGGGGTTTTCCGAGGTGTACATGTATGCGTTTGCTGGAGCGGGCGCAGTCGAGCTCGCGAACCCTCTTGCGAGCGACAAAAAGTTTCTGCGCGATTCATTGGTGCCTGGTATCATCGGCGCTCTTGAGCAGAATCTCGCGAACATGGACTTCCTCGGTCTCGAGCGCGTGAGGATATTTGAAATAGGAACGGTGTTTCGCGCTGAAGGTGAGCGGCTTGTGCTTGCACTTGCCGCAGGGGAGAGGCAGTCGCGAAGCGGCATACATACTCCGGAGGAGGAGCTTGATCGTACACTCACGAGCCTCCGCGAGCTCTGCGGTGAAGTGTTTTTGAAAAAGAACGTCGGAGTGCGTGAGGTCGGCAAGAATCGCGCCATCTACGAAGTCGGAATGGAGAAAGTGAATCTCGCGGAAGCTTTTGAGTCGTTCACCGTGCTTTCCATGCAACCATGGCGCGAGTCGTCGTCCGAGCACGCGCGCTTTCAGGCGATTTCACCGTATCCGTTTGTGGTGCGCGACATCGCACTGTGGGTGGAAGTTGGAAGTGGCTTGCCCGCCGAAGCTCGGCTCGCCACGCGAGAGCTCGGCGAGGCGAGGGCGGAGGCGGGAGCTCGGGCGAAGGCGGAGAAGTTAGAATTTGGGTTCGTGACGGACGAGGTTCGTGGTAGTATAGAAAAAGCTGCAGGCGACTTGCTCGTTGGGATACGCCTCTTTGATACCTTTGAGAAAGAAGGTCGCACCTCCTACGCCTTCCGGCTTGTCTTCCAGTCTTCCGCGCGCACGCTCACCGACGAGGAGGTGAATTATCAGATGTGGCAGATTACGCAGGCGCTCGGGGAGCACGATGGCTTTGAGGTTAGGTGAGAGAGGCGTATGGCCTAAATCCGAACTGGACATTTGACCATTGACATTTGACCTCGAACCCGCCGTCGTAGTATCAAAGGTCAAATGTTACATGTCAAATGTCATCGTAATCACTCACACCCGTCATTGCGAGCGGAGCGAAGCAATCCAGTTGTTGAGGCATAATTCTGGATTGCCTCGTCGCTCCACTCCGTTCCGCTCCTCGCAATGACGGCTCTGTTACGCAAGATCGTGGTGAGTGTGAGCGGTTACTGTCTGTCAAATGTCAAAGGTCAATTGTTACCTGTTACAACAACACGGATTTCGTGCTTCGACATTAGGCTTTAGCTTTTATGTATCTAAAAATTCTTGCCATCCTCTTTTTCTTGAGCGTCCAAGCGCTGGCGTTGCAGCAGATATGCGTGCATGTTATAAAACCTCGAGGTAGGCGAGACTGAATCGTTTCGTCTTGTAGCGGTTTTTTTCGAGAAGGGGTTTTGGAATGGTATGGGGAAATGGTGCTGCGCATTGGCGTAAGGTACACGAAGAGCGCGACGCTCTTCGAGCACAAGGGCCTCCTGGTCTCGTGGGGAGAGACGTGTCTTGTAAGAAGTGTGGTAGTGTGAGCAGGATCGTTCATGACGAGGACGTGATGCATCGTAGTAGACGTTTCGATAGCGAGTTTTTTGTGACCTGTGCTTGCTGCGAGCAGTCGATTGTCGTGATGAATTCTGAATGGGTTCCTCCGCCCCCGAGGGATAGAAACGGGAACGTGAATTGGGAGTGCGACGGATCGTATATGCGCTACGAGTTGTCGGACGCGCTTTTGCCGTGATCCTTCCTGTTGTGTTGTTTGTGCCATGCGAACAACTGCCCTGCTGCCTTCGGCTGCAGGGCAATCGTTTTTCGTGAACGTATGAATTCCGTAAACAGGAGCGTATGCGGTTGTACGGAGAGAGTCATTTTGCGAAGATTGACGAAGTTGCAGCCAAAAATCAAAAATCGCAGCAGGAAGGGATTTCGAAAGAAGTCTATTGTGGAAGAACCAAAAAATGGCGCCAGAGGGCGCCGTTTTTTTTTGTGGTGAATTATCCACACGAGAGTTCAAAAACGCTTGTATTGATTGGTTTTTTCTGCTAGTATGATTCAGGGGAGGCCGGAGTGCTTTTGAATAAGCCAAGCCGGTATTTTTTATGGTAAAAAAGGTGGCACAAAAAAAGGCAAAGAAAGCCGTACAAAAACGTGCGGGAAAAATGAAAACGGCAAAGCCGGGGAATGGCTACGGCGCCGATCAGATCCAGGTGCTCGAGGGCCTCGAGCCGGTGCGCCGCAGGCCCGGCATGTACATCGGCACGACCGGGCCCGACGGCCTGCATCATCTGGTCGTCGAGGTGTTTGACAACTCGCGCGACGAGGCGATGGCGGGCTTTGGCGGCGACATCGAGCTTGCGCTTCTCCCGGGTAACCGCGTGCGCGTTGTGGACAACGGCCGCGGCATTCCGGTGGAACGCCATCCGCAGACCAAAGTTTCGACACTTGAAACCGTGATGACGACGCTCCATGCGGGAGGCAAGTTCGGCTCCGGCGGCTACACGGTGAGCGGCGGGCTCCATGGCGTCGGCGTCTCGGTCGTGAACGCGCTCTCGGAGCGGCTCCGCGCCGAGGTGCACCGCGACGGCAGCGCTCACGCGCAGGAGTACCGCCGCGGCGAGCCGCTCGCGGCGGCGAAGCGCATCGGCGCGTCGGAGCGCACTGGCACTATCATTACCTTCGAGCCGGACGCAACCGTATTTAAAGACGGCATCAGTTTTGACTGGAAGCGCATCGTGGACCACATGCGCCAACAGGCGTACCTCGTGAAAGGAATGCGTATTACGCTCCTTGATGCGCGCGCGTATGAGGGGAAGTTCGATGACCAAAAAGTGTTCTACCTGCGTGATCTCGGGCTCGATCTCCCCTCGACGTCGTTTTACTTTGAAGGTGGCCTGCTCTCGCTCGTACGGTTTTACAATCAGTCGGAGAAGCCGGTGCACAAGAGCATTTTTTATATTGAAAAAGAAGCGCGCGCGCTCGGCGTCGAGTCTGTGGAAATTGCGTTTCAGTACGTGGACGATATCTCGTACCGCATCCTCGCGTTTGCGAATAATACGTTCAACGGCGAGGGCGGCACACATCTTACCGGCTTCAAGGGCTCGCTCACTCGCACGCTGAATAGCTACGCGCGCGCGAACAATCTTCTCAAGGAGAAAGACGAAAATTTCACCGGCGAGGACGTGCTCGAGGGGCTCACCGCGGTGATTAGCGTGAAGCTCCGCGAGATACAGTTTGAAGGGCAGACGAAGGCAAAGCTCGGCTCAGTCGAGGCGCGTACGGCGCTTGAGGGCGTGATGAACGAGGCGCTTTCGAATTTTCTTGAGGAGAATCCGGACGAAGCGCGCGCGATCATCGGCAAAGTTTCGCTTGCGATGCGGGCGCGGAAAGCCGCGAAAGCCGCAAAAGACAGCGTGCTCCGCAAAGGCGCGCTCGAGGGCATGACGCTTCCGGGCAAGCTCGCCGACTGTCAGAGCAAAAAGCGCGAGGAGACGGAACTTTTCGTGGTGGAAGGCGACAGCGCCGGAGGATGTTGGAGTGGAGATACAAAGGTGGCGTTAGCTGACGGACGACATCTTAGCTTTTTAGAGTTGGTTAAAGAGCATGAGGAAGGCAAGCAGAATTTTTGTTACACCATGCAGGAAAACGGACATATCGGTTTAGCACCAATCGAAAGTCCGAGACGGACGAAACAAAATGCCGACGTGATTAAGGTGACTCTCGACACAGGCGATGACCTTCTTTGTACCCCCGACCACCTCTTTCGACTCGTGGACGGTAGTTACATTCCTGCGTACAACCTAACGTCAAGCCACAGTTTAGCGCCCCTGTATCGCAAAATATCAAAAAAGGGAGAAGGAACACAACTGAACGGGTACGAGATGGTTTTTGACCCTCAAGCACATAAATGGATGCCAACCCATATTCTTGCTGATATATATAATTTGAAAAAAAACGTCTATGTAACAACTGATGGTAACCACCGGCATCATTTTGATTTTAATAAGAGGAATAATAATCCGACGAACATTAAACGAGTAACGTATGAGCAGCACATGGCGTACCACCATGCCTACATAGAAAGGACGTTACATCGTCCTGATGTTAAGCAGAAATCTATTGACTCAAAACGTATCGCGGAGTTTCGTGAACGTGCGAGGGCAAAGTCGCTCGAAAAGCGCGAGCTTTTTAGTGAGAATGCAAAACGACAGTGGCAGGATGAGGACTATAAGACGTATATGGTCCAAAAATTTCTCGATTACTATTCGAGTAACGAATCGTATCGTAAGCGCAATAACGCTCTGCTCGATAAAGCGCAGCGTGAATATTGGAGCGATAACGAAAATCGTCGTGTGCAGTCCGATCGCGTGCGTGTGTTTTTCGAAGCACATCCGGAACGGAAAGCGTGGTTGTCGCGAGAAGCGAAGCGGCAATGGGACAGCGAATCGCTGCGCGCATGGCGGGGTGAGACAACGCGCCTACAATGGACTCCGGCGTTTCGTGAAAAACGTCGGGAGGCGTACAACGAGACCTATCTACGTAAGGCGCTCGGTGTCTTGCATGAGCTCTACGCGGAAAACGGCACCATCGATTATGCGCGCTATAACGCGCTTCGCAGAGAACGAAATGACCGGAGCATTATTCGCCACGACACAATATGCGAGCGATTTTTTGACGGCGACATGGGACGTATGGAGGAGGCAGTGGTGAATTATAACCACCGCATCGTAAGGATTGAGCGGCTTGAGGAGCCGATGGATGTTTATGATCTTGAGGTCCCCGGCACGCACAACTTCGCGCTTGCATCGGGCGTGTTCGTCCACAATAGCGCAAAAATGGCGCGGGACCGGGTAACACAGGCGATTCTGCCGCTCTTCGGCAAGGTGCTCAATGCCGAGCGCGCGCGGCTTGATAAAATTTTGGCATCGGACAAATTCCGCGCGCTTGTGATCGCGCTCGGCACGGGGATCGGCGAGGGGGTTGATCTCGAGAAGCTCCGCTACGGCCGCATCATCATCATGGCCGATGCGGACGTTGACGGGTCGCACATCAAGACGCTCTACCTTACCTTTTTTTATCGCCAGCTGCGCGACATTATCGAGCGCGGGCACCTCTACATCGCCGTGCCGCCGCTCTATAAAATTACGCGAGGCAAAGAGGCGCACTACGTGTTTACCGATGACGAGAAGGCGGCGTATCTCAAAAAACTCGGCGTTGCGATTGATGACGTCTCGGAGCTTGAAGAGGAAGGGGAGGATGGAGAAGGGGATGCGGCTGCGGGCGGCGAGGCACCCGGAGGCGGAGAGCGCGAGGCAGGAGGAAGCGCGGAAGAGGGAAAACCGAAGAAAACCCCAAAGGTCTCGGTCCAGCGCTACAAGGGCCTCGGCGAGATGAGCGCGGACGAGCTCTGGGAGACCACGATGGACCCGGCGAGCCGCCTGCTTCACCATGTGATGATCGAGGATGCCGCCGAGGCGGACAAAGTCTTTGACATCCTCATGGGCACCGATGTTCCGGCGCGCAAAAGTTTTATCCAGAGCAACGCGAAATTGGCGAATCTTGATATATAGCGTACGCAACGGCGAACTACCAACTTATAACCACAAGCGAGGAAAAAGCGAAAAAGTTTTCATTTTTTCCGAGCGCCGTGGTTATATACCCGAAAACATTTTCGCAAACCTATTGCTTTCGGGTATATAATTTTTGGTTAGTGGAATTCGTGAGTCGGGCGTGTTCGTCATCCTCTGTCGCATAGCCACGAAATCCGAACATTAAGCGGACTTTTTTCGGAAAAAAACGAGCCCGTGATTTCCATCACGGGCTCTATGGTCGGGTCGGGCTTCAGGATTGTGAAATTACGAGTGGGACTAACTATTAGTATTTGATTTTCACCATGTCCCCGTAGTCAATGTCGGCGATGTCGGCATACTCAGCGGAGTTTGGGGCGAGGTTTACACCACCCTGCACCACGCTTCCATTTGCCGTCGCCGGAGCAAATGCGCCTTTGAAGTTTGACTTGACGCTAAATCCCGGCGCCCGGTAGAACGACCGGCTTCCGGTGCGGCTCGCGGAGTCTGTCGCGCTCCAGTCGAGTGTTATCTCGACCTCGACAGGCGTGTCACTCACATAGTCGTACGCGTTGACCGTCGTTTTGACGCGGGCGCTTGCCAATTTTTTGCCAACCACGAAATCGTCTGCTGCGATCTCCTGGTACCCGAATATCGACGACAGGTAGATCCACTCGCAGTAGTCGAGGCTGTCGACAAATACAAACACGCTCGACGTTGCCGTTCGCGGCTCGGGCTTGATGCGCACGACCTGGTCGCTCGCATACACGCCGACATAGGTAACGACACATCCAGTCTCGTCCGTACTTGAAAAGAACGCGGATGCCGTTTCTCCCCTGACAGAGAATTGCTGGACGTCCGTTTCGGCGCTCGCCTTGGTGGTAAAAGAACCAAAGAGGCACGCCATAACCACAACCGCCGCCAACCACTTTACTCTCTGCATCATTCTGAGTCTCCTTTGGCCACATGACCACAGTGTTTGTTTGTGTACATCGAGACGAGAATCCTGAATCCTGAAGCCGACCGATTATGTCTAGCACGGTCTATATGATTTGTCAATGAATTTGGCTACTGCCGAATACTTGGCTCCACGAGCCCCAAAGAACCCGCAACAAGCGCGAAAGTATACGAGCGTGCTTACTGCTTATTGCATACTCCTCAGCACTGTTGCCCGGCCTTGGCTGGTTTGATACACTGCGAGTGAAAAGCGCACCATGCCACCTCGCACCATTCTCTTCTACGGCAGGTCCGGCTGCGGCAAGGGCACGCAGGCGGGGCTTCTTGCCGAGCGACTTGGAGAGAGCGGAGGCGCGGTGCTTATGGTTGAGACCGGCAAGCTCTTTCGGGAGTTCATGGAGCGAAAGAACTTCACGAGCTCGCTCACGAAAGCACTTCTTGCCAAGGGCGGGCTTTTGCCGGAGTTTCTGCCGGTCTGGATCTGGACGCAAATAATAATTGATCGCTTCAGCGGCGCAGAGCATCTCGTGCTCGACGGGCTTGCGCGGCGGAGCGCGGAGTCCGAGGTGCTCGATGGCGCGCTCCGATTTTACGAGCGCCTGCCGGCCGACATCGTGATGATCAATGTCTCGCGCGAGTGGTCATTCACGCGGCTCAAGGGCCGTGGTCGTTACGACGATACGGACGCCGACATCAACCGCCGGCTCGATTGGTACGAGGAGATCGTGGTCCCCGCAGTCGCTTTTTTCCGCAACAAGCCGGGGTATCGTTTTCACGAGATCAACGGCGAGCAGGCGATCGAGGCGGTCGAGAGAGAGATCACGGAAGCCCTCGCACTTGGCGCGTAACGTATGTTCATCGTCGGTATTACCGGAACGCTCGGCGCGGGGAAGGGCACGGTGGTTGATTACCTCGTGCGGGAGAAGGGGTTCGTCCACGCATCTGTTTCTGAATTTCTTGCGGTGGAGACAAAGCGTCGCGGCATCGAGCCGGACAGGATTGCCCGACACAACCTCGCAAACGAATATCGAGCACAAGGGCCGACGGTGCTCATGGAGGCCGTGTATCAATCGGTTCCTCAGGGAGTCGAGAGGGTCGTACTCGAGCCGCAACACACCGTCTCCGAGGTGCGGTTTATGCAGAGCCGAGGAGGCGTGGTGTTCGCAGTTGATGCGGACCTCGAGACTCGCTATAACCGCATACGAGAGCGTGGGAGTCTTAAAGATAACGTATCATTTGATGAGTTTGCTGCGATTCAGAAGCTCGAAATGGCTTCGGATGATCCGAACAAGAACAATCTTGGCGCGGCTATCGAGGCAGCTGATTTTCATGTTACAAACGACGGGACGCTGGAGGAGCTCTATACGCAGATCGAGCAGGTACTGGCAAAAATTCATTTCTCCAAACACGACGTGCGTGTTTGAGGTTTGATGCATTGGAATTTGAAATTTGTTTGGAAATTGTTGGTTGGAAATTGGAGCTTCGTCGTGGTGTGACGTCGGATGTCAACGTCGGCGATTTCGATTATTCAAAGTAACCAAATACGGCGATGCTAGATACTTCACCGAATGAGTTGCGAATAATTTCCCTCGGCGGCTCGCTCGTCGTGCCGCAGGGTGTTGGCATTGATTTGGGGTTTCTCCACGAGTTCAAACGCTCCCTCGAGCGCGCGATTGCCCGAGGGCAGCGGTTTGCGGTGGTCGTCGGCGGTGGGAGCGTTGCGCGCGAGTACCAGAGCGCGGCGCGCGAGCTCTCCGAACTCTCGGACGAGGACGCCGATTGGCTCGGCATTCACGCAACGCGGCTCAACGCCCACCTTCTGCGTACGATTTTTAAGGACGTGGCGCACCCGAGAGTGTTTTCTTCCGAGGGTGATATTGTCGCGGTTGCGGAGCCGCTTACGATCGGTGCCGGGTGGCGGCCCGGGTGGAGCACGGACTACGTTGCGGTCGCGATTGCAGCGAAACTTGGCGCTCGGCGCATCGCAAATCTCTCGAACACCGACTATGTGTATGAGCGCGATCCGCGCGAGGACCCGACAGCAAAAAAACTTGCGCGTATCTCATGGCACGAGTACCGGCTTCTCATCCCGCGCGAGTGGCGCCCCGGTCTCAACACGCCATTCGACCCCGTGGCCTCGGCGAAAGCGGAGGAGCTCGGAGTTGAAGTGGCGATCATGAACGGAAAGAAACTTGAGAATTTTGAGCGGTATCTTGTGGGGGAGAAGTTCGAAGGCACCGTTATTGCGCAGTGACCAGGAGCCTTGAAACGTCAACGTCCAAAAAAGCCTGCAAAGTCAAAAGTCAAAACGCAAAAGTCAAAGCCACAGCCTAAAAGTCAAAAGTTTTAAGGTTTTGAGTTGTGGTTTTGACTTTTGATTTTTGAGCTTTGACTTTCATGTCTCTCATCAAAACTCCAGAGGAAATCGCCCTCATGCGCGCTGCTGGTAAGCGGCTTGCATTCGTGTTGCACGAGGTCACTACTGCAGCGCTGCCGGGGGTTTCCGCGCGCGAGCTCGACTCCTCTGCGGAGCGTCTGATCCGCGCAGGCGGCGATCGGCCTGCATTTCTCGACTATACACCCGGCGGTGCGCGACGGCCGTACCCGGCGACGCTTTGTGTTTCCGTGAACGACGAAGTCGTGCACGGCATTCCGAACGAGCGCGAGAAAATACTCCGCGAGGGCGACATCGTCGGTTTCGATCTCGGGCTTGAACACGGGGGATTTTTCGCCGACATGGCGGTGACGATCGGCGTCGGCGGGATTGACGAGCCGGGCCGACGGCTCATCGAGGCGACGCGTGGCGCGCTTGATGCGGGGATCGCCGTAGCGCGCGCAGGCAGCCACATTGGCGACATAGGTTTCGCTGTCGCGCGGTTCGTGCGTAAAGGTGGTTTTGGCCTCGTGACGGAGCTCGGTGGACACTCGATCGGCCGCTCTCTCCACGAACTCCCGTTCGTGCCAAACAGTGCGACGCGCGGCTCAGGCGCTCTACTTGCGAGCGGCATGACGATCTGTATTGAGCCGATGCTCTGTGAGGGAAGTGGCGCAGTACGGCTTGATTCGGACGGCTACACCTTCCGTACCCGAGACGGCCGCCGCAGCGCGCACTTTGAGCACACGATATTGATCACTGATGGAGGGGCGGAGATACTCACAGCGCCGTGAAAGTATCATGCGCATTGAGATGCGATGCGCTTAATTTTCAATTTTCAATTCCAATGAATTTTCAATGTTTCAATGATGCAATGACGGACGACGTCGTGTTTGAAAATTGGGTAATTGAAAATTGATTGAAAATTGAGCATTGAAAATTTTTCCTTGAGTCTTGTATACTATACTCATGGCCGAGCAGGACACAGTGAGCCCCGGTGCTGACATCTTTGAACGCGACGGCGTCGAGTACCGCCGCGTCCGAGGTTCGGAGAACGTGTACGAGTACAACCGTCTTACCGATGCGTCGGCGATTCGTTTTGAGGGCGGCGGCATCGCCGACGGCTACGTGATGCTCCACGCCGACGGCACCCCGGCGGCTCCGGCGATCTCCTACGTGGTGCTTGATCAGTACATCAAACGTGATGAACCGTTTCTCGGCGAGCTTGCGCGGACACCCCTCACCGCGCGCGACTTTTCGTATTACAGCGCCGCAGAGCAGGCACTGCGCGCGCTTGAGCGCGTCTCGATTACCTCTGACGGCAGGAGCGTCACGGTGATCTCAGGAGGGAGACAAGCGCGGATTGATCTCGTCCCGCCGTATCTGGTCGTGGACCGATCGTATCGCGAGTTTTTTTCGTTCGTTGACATACGCGCAGGCATGCGGCTTTTCACGGATGTGGAGCTTAAAGTTGATTTCAAAAATCGCAACGTGGTGCTCGTTGACCGCCGCGGGAGCGGGACGATTCTCGCCGAGCTGCCGTATGCGCGCATACAAGATCTGAGGAGCGGCGAGATGATCGAGCCGGAAGAAAAAACGCAAGAGGAAGCACTGGAGCGCGCTTCGTCTCCCGACGGGCGCGCCGCGCCAAAAACTCCTGCGAGCCCGCAAGCTGCGCCTGAGACACTGAGCGCGAGCGCAGTCATTCGGGGCAATACGGACCAGCCCTCGCCCCCTGCGGAGGGTGTCGCTCGCAGAGCTTCCACCGCAGGTGCTGTCCCTTCCGGGGAAAGCGTAACCCCTGATAAGACGGAAACAGAGGAGAAGAGCGCGCAGAAGGAGAAGAGTGCGCCGCAGCGGTCGTCATTTTTGCGCCTCATTACTCCACAGGGCTCTGAGGCGAGCCCGACGCGCTCCACGGCGCCTTCGGCGAAAGATGCAGAACCGACTCTTCCCGCTCCGCCGCGCGAAGGCTTCCCGCGCCTCATCTCCGAGACGCGGCGAGAGGCGGGTACGGAGCGGATTTACGAGCTCCCGCAGAGCAAGGTACGCCTCGCGCTCTCCTACCAGAGAGACGGTTCTATCGTTGTGGTGAGTGTACAACCAGGCATGTCGCTCTACCCGGGGAGTGCAGTCGTCTCCGACTGGGAGCAGCGCATCCTCCGCGCGCGCGAGCGCTGGAAGAAATTTCGCCACGATGACGCGGAACAGGATATTGCCGCGGCAAAGCGCGTCGTCGTCGCCCGCGCGCGTGAGCTTCTTGCCTACGCCGCCGCAGTAGCGGCATTTGCCCCGGGGTCAAGCGAGGCCCGGGCGCTTGAGGAAGCGCGATTGAAGCTCAGGGCGGATACGGAAGCGAGGTACGGAAAGGTGTTTAAATGAAACTGAGTGCAAAATGTAAAGTGCAAAGCGCAAAACAACAGTACAAAATTCCAAGCTCCAACCAACAATTTCCAAACAAATTTCAAATTCCAATGCATCAAATCTCAAACACGCACGTCGTGTTTGGAAATTGGATTTTGAGTATTGTGATTTATTTGGAGCTTGTTTTTTGGAATTTGGAAATTCGTTTTGCTCATTGCGCTGTTGTTTTTCGCTTTGCGAGTGCGAGCGGAACTATCCGAGGTTTGCGTAGGCAAATGTATACTAGTACCTTGTCCCCACCTCCCTATTTTTAGTCAATCGATGAGCAGCGTATAATACTTACTAATGGATTCTCCATCTCAAGAGCGCATATCGCGCGGTTCTCTTACCGTTCTGGGCGAAGACGATCTGGATGTTCAGCTTCGCGAGGCTGAGCGCAGTAAGGCGATCCTTAAGGAACGCATGGGGGCAGAGAGCGAGGGTGGCTCAAAAGAAAAACGTTTGGCGGAGCAGGAGCTTCAACGTATGCTCGGTGAGGGCGATGGCGGCACGGGACGTGAGTCGGAAGTAGAAGCCGCGCGCGGAGAGCGGAACCCGGCACCTTCCACGGAAGGCGCTGAGCGGAGCGATAGGAAGGTTTCCGCGCCTCCCGAACCTCTGCCGGAGATGGGCTTGGCAAAGAAATTCCCGTCGGTGCCACCTGTGACCGAGAGTTCTCGGAGAGACGAAGACCCTGCATGGGATGCATTTTTTGGCGACGTAGAGGACGTCTCGCACACGGGAGGGGCCGAGATAGGGGAGCGCGAGGAACCCGCCGCACCTTCCCCGCGAGACGCCGCAGCGATTGCGCCAGGGGGTGCGTCGGCTGCGCCTCGGGTATCCGAGCGCGCGGGTGCGGCAGGCGCTGCGGCCGAGTCGGCGGTCCCCATCAAGCTCGACCAGAGCGAGATGGGCGAGGAGGAGAAAAAGGCAGCGGCGCAAATTTTCGCGGAGATCGAAAAGCTGCCGCCGACCGAGCGCGAGGAGGTGGCGCTCGGATTTGAGAACTGGAATCTCGCCGTGAAGAAATTTAAGGGCCGTATTATTGACCGCGCGGTGAGCGCGGTGCCCGGTGCGCGCAAAGTCGAGTTTATTGATGCGTGGGCGCGCAATTTCAATAAAGAGTATCTTGCGGCAAAGCGTGACATCGAGCGGATTCGCGAGGAGAAAGAGAGCGGCACCTACGCCACAAAGGGTTGGTGGGGGCAGGCGAAAAACATAGGGTATCTTTACGGTACTGCGGCAAAGTTTGCGCGGCCGGCGCTTTCTGCCGCAGGGTTCATGGGCTGGCCGTATAAAGTGTGGATGCTCGGCGCGCTCGCTGCCGCGCGCGCGGCAGAGGTGGGAGCGCAAGTTTCGAGGCAGCGGGTGGCGACGACGCTCCGCGGCATGGATGAGAGGGAGGCAGACGAGGCGGCTTCAGAGTTGCGTGCGATGGAGAGCGCGTCTGCTGCGATTAGCCGAGAAGGGGAGGACGCAGAAGCCCGCCGTGACTACGAACTTGAGGCGCATGAGGGGCTGCCGGCTGAGTATCAAGCAGCATATGATGAAGCGTGGAATTTGTATGCAGAGGCACGCGAGAAACCCGCTGGGGGTGAACAGGCGACGAGGGAGGCGCTTGACGCGGTATACGCAAGCAGCCTGCCTCAGGGTCTTGCCGAGCGCATCGCACTCGGAAGCGAAGATCAACAACGTGATTGGCTTGCACAGCGGATGCAGCGGAAGGTAGGTGAGCGCATCGGAGGAATTGTGCAAGAGATTGATGCGGCGAAGACGCCGGAAGAAAAAGAGGCGCTGGTGAAAAAACACCGCGCAACGCTTGAGAAGTACGACGCGCTCATTGATTCGACCGGCCGCGTGCACGTGACTGCAGTGCGACTTGATCGGCTTGCGACAGCCGGTAAGCTCGCGGTTGCAGGGCTTGCGATTGAGACCGGCGTCAGCGGCGGGTGGGCGCTCGCCGGAGCGGTTAAGTATTGGTGGGAGAGAGTCGAGCTGGTAGCGAACACAGAGGCGGCTCATTTTGAGAGTCGCGGACAGAAAGCTCCGTTTGAGTTTCGCGACAAAGAAGCTCCGTCTGTGCCTGATGCCCCCACACAGCCGCCTACAGCGTCGTCGGCACCACCACCGGTGCCGACCGCGCCGCTCTCTCCGTCACTGCCAGAGGCTCCTGCCGCAGAGGTGAGCGCGGCGGAGGCGGAGGAGTTACCCAAGGCGCCTGCCGTCGCAGTAGGGGCCGCTGTTGCGCCGCGAATGGATGCAGAAGTCGAGAGTGGTGAGCGTGAACGAGGAACTCCCACCGAGGGCGAGCAGTTCTCTGTAGCAGTGGAGGAACCTCACGCGGCAGAGGCGGCATCTCGTGTGGAAGCAGTACCCGAGCAAGCCATTGCGGCCGAAGAGGTGACAGGGGTACACGCTGGAGTCGAGACAGGACATCGAGGAATCGCGGCGGCAGCGCGAGAGGCTGCGGAGAGTGAGCGTGCGGTGGATAGCACTGGCGTGCTCGCGGAGGACGTGGCTACCACAGAGGAGGCCGAAAAAGCAGTTGCCGCCATGCGCGAGACACACGCGGAATCAGTGCTTCCCGGGCGCGAGAGGCTTCCCGTGCGCAAGGGCGATTCGCCGCTGAGGCTCGCGAAGAAGCTCTACGCAGCGCGTGCGCAAGAACTCGGCTACACCGGTGATATGAAAAACGCGGCCGCGCTCGAGCGCTGGGCTACTCGCGCGAGCACGCGGCAGTATGTCGGGCAGTGGCTCGTCGAGCACGCAGGGGATAGCAAAGAGCCGATGGCGCAGAAGTTTTTTGAAGACGTTGAACACGAGCAGCTCCTCGCGCGCTGGAAGGAGCACGCCGATCGCGGCGCGCTTGAGACGCTCGTGCGGCACCTTCGCGTCGGGGATTTTAACGATATTCTCAAAGAGAAGGCGCCGAACCTCTCTCTTGCGGGCGGCCATATTGAGCTCGATGAGCGCGGCAATATACTCTCCATTGACTCCAAAGGCGATCGTCTCTTGGGCCACAGCGCGGAGCGTCGAGCTTCACTGTCGCCGATCGGAGAACGGGAACCTGTATCTCCGAGGCGCGACACAGTGGCAGAGCGTGAGCAACCAAGTGTGGTCTCCGTGTCGGGAGAGCATCGTGGTGCGCCCCGCGAGGCAGACACTCCTTTGAGCTACACGTCATTCTGGGAGCGGAGCGGCTTTGAGAAACCTGCGATCGTTCAGAGCGTGGCGGAGAGGGCGGGGATTACACCGCAGGCACTTGACCGCAGGGAGGAGCTCCTCCTTGACTTCTGGGGCAAGCACCCGCACGCTATTGCGCACGACTCGCCCCGCGAGGCGCGTCAGCTTTTTGAGACGCTCTCGCGGGATCCAGCGAAACTTGAAAGCCAGCTTTCGTTCCTTGACCACTTTGCGTACCGCCGCGAGACGCTCTCCGAAGCCGAGCAGGTGCTTCGCGTGGCCGACTTACTTTCCGAGCGGGTAGCTGCAACCGACATCTATCGTTCGATTCTTGCGAATTATGAGGCGGTGCGGCACGTGGCTGATGCTACCCGTCAGGCCGATATTCTCGAACTCTTTCTCTCGCACGGCGCAAGCAAGCAGCCGCTCGAGCGGCTCACCTTGGGTTGGAACCGTACGCTCTTTCGCGGCGTGTCCGCCTCGCTCGATGAGAGTCTTGATCTCCGTGTGCGATTTTCGGTACGCAGCAACGCGGTACCAGTAGATATGATTCTCTACCGCAACGGTCGCGTAGCCGTTGACGGGCACGGCTTTGATGGCAATTGGCCAGCACGCCGTTTTAAGGCGAATGCCCTACCGCTTACCGAAGACTCGCTTCGCGAAGCACTCGCATTCATTAGCCGATCGGATGGCGAGGGCGCAGTATTCATGAAGTCCGAGAGGAATGAAGGAATGGGAGGCTAAAATTCTCGGAAATCAAATGTCGGCGTGGTCACACACTGCGCGGTATCGATTATACAAAGGGCAGTACAGGTGAGTTGGCCGCCGATGAAACCTTCGCTCTGGCAGGTCGAGGGACCGAAATCTTCAGTGTCGCACTTCTCGGCGAGTTGCCGGATGGCATCCCCACACTGGTAAACAAAGAGTGTGACAGGCGCGGTTGCCTCACCGTCCCGGCTATCTCGAATGGTGTAGGTGAAGGTTTCTTCGGGGAGGCTAAAAAATCTGGGGCTTGCACTTGGTGTGTAGCGGAGTAAGGCACCGCCGCTGATTATGGTAACGGTGCCGTTTGCGGGTTGTGTTACCGACACGATGGTGATGGGGTCGCCGTCCGGATCGGAGTCCGGGGTTGGGGGTTGCGCTCCGCAGTTTGCAAGTACGTCGAGGTCTGTGGAAAGCGCGACAATGCTTTCATTTGCGAAGCAGTTATCCGCCACGGCGACGGGCGGATCGTTGAACGTATCGTTGAACGTGACGTCGGTAAACTCGATCCAGCCCGGGCCGCCATCTATGGAGCCATTGCCGTCCGTATCGTCGCCTCCCCACGCAAACCCCTGGATTTTGCCGCCGCGCACCTCGAGCACTTCGACGGTGACGCCATGATTGTTTGAGCCCGTGCAGCCGCCCGGTTCTGACAAGCAATTGAGACTGATCCATCCGTCCCAACCGCCGCCGAAGGAGAGCGCCCGCGCCCAGCCGGTAATGGCGCCGGTGACTCTGTTTGCGCGCGCCTCACAGGGCGCGAGCGGGCAGCCGGGCTGTGGGTTGAAGTCAATCCAGCCGATGCCTGCAGGCGAGGGGCCCGGGTCGCCTGTTCCTCCCCATGCGTAGCCGGAGAGAACGTCGGTATTGATGTCAAGGTGCACGCCGTAATTGGTGCTTGCGCAGACGAACGGATCATTCGTGCAGTTGAAGCTGATCCAGCCGAAGCCGCCGTCAACGACGTCGTCGTTATCATCATCCGCTTCGCTCCATGCCCAACCCGTGAGGTTGTGCGTGCTGTCGGCGTGGGTGAGGGGCAGCAGCGATGTGTGGAAAAATAGCAGCGCAAGCGCGGCGAGCGCGAGAGGGATGATGATGAAGCCGACGCGCATGCGAAATTTCATACCTCTATAATAGCGCATGACGAGAGCGTCGCGGTGGAGTTATCCACACCACTTAAATTTTCAAATTATCAATTTTCAATTTCCAATCAATTTTCCAATGACACAATTTTCAAACACGACGTCGTTCGTCATTGAAATATTAGACCTCTCCAGAAAGTCATTTCTACTGCAATTTTTGGTTTTCGGCTGCGACTTCGTCAGACGTCGCAAAATGATTCTCGCCGTACATCCAGTACGCCGTCGAATCATTTTGCTCGTCTTCCTCGTCTCGCTCGAAAACCAAAAATTTCGTCGCGAAATGACTTTTTGGAGAGGTCTATTGAAAATTCATTGAAAATTGATAATTGGAAATTGAAAATTATGAGTCCGTTTTGGTGATTATGATAAAATTTTACAGATTTGAGATTTGAGTTTAATACGGTGTTATACTAACCGCATGGATCTTTCTCCCAACCGGACTCTCGAGCGGCGTTCTGAGAGGCATGAGGACGAGCTCTCGGAGCTTCGAGTGCGTCTTGCCCAGGCTGAGCTCGCGGCTGAGCGCGCGCGCGGGGAGCGGCTGTCTCACGAGACCCGGGAGCGCCTCGCGAGCGAGGAACTTACAAGACACCGCGAGGAGCAAGAGGCGCACGGCGCGGCGAGCCCGGCCGAGACGGCGGCGATCGTGCTTGACCTCGCGCCGGAGAGTCATGATAGTCAGGTCGGGCTCCTCCTTGGCGTCGCACGAGATCAGAGTGTCGGCGTGGCGCTTTCCGCCGCGCACAAGCTCGGCAATCCCCACATCGAGGACGATTTTCACCGCGCGCTCGTCGAGTATATCCGCGAGGGCTATCCCGCCGAGGGAGTGCGCGAGCGGGATCGGCTTTGGAAAGTGCTCCACATGACGCTCTACGAGATTCTCTTGCCGGAATTGCCGCAGGGAGGCGAGGCGCGCGAGCGCGGTCTCAAAGGGGTGCTCTCTTCGATGGAGCAGTTTTACTCCGGGATGCGCTCGCTTGCCGAGGGAGCGCGGGGAGGGGACATATACGCGCTCGAACTTGCGCTCCCAAACGTCGGGGACGAGGTGAGCTTCTACGTCGCGGTGCCGAGCGCGCGGCGCGACCTCTTTGAAAAGCAGCTGCTTGCCGTCTTCCCGCGCGCCGAGATCATTCCGCAGCACAACGACTACAACATTTTCAATGAGCGCGGAGCGCATGCGGCGGTGGTCGCGGCGTTTGGTGCGCGGCCGGCCTTGCCGCTCCGGCTTTACGAGAGCTTCGACTATGATCCTCTCAATGTCATCGCGAATGCGTTTTCAAAAATAGAACGCGCGGGCGAGGGCGCGGCGCTTCAGTTCCTGGTTCGCCCCTCGGGCGGCGAGCGCTACCAGCGGCACTTTCGCACCATACTGAAGAACGTGCGTGAAGGGATGCTGCTCGCGGAAGCGCTCGAAACCCCGGAGAGCATACTTGGCGAGTTCGCGGCGAGCGTGCGGGATTTTGTTTTCCAGCGAAAAAAATCGAAACGCGAGGAAGAAGACAGAAAACAAAAACCGCCGAGCGTAGACCAGGCAGGAGTGGAACTCCTCGAGCGCAAGGTGGCGACTCCTCTCGTCGAGGCCGCAATCCGCATCGTCGCGTCGGCTGGAGACGAGCCCCGGGCCCGGGCGATCCTCGACGAACTTGTCGCCGCGTTCCACCAGTTTGAGGACCCGCAGGGGAACCGCCTGCGCTTCTCTCGTCTCTCGCGCGGCGCGCTCTCTGCCGGCCTTCGCTCCTTCAGTTTTCGCGAGACCGGCGCCGCACCTCTGCTCCCGCTCTCGCTCCGCGAGCTCACTACGCTCTTTCATTTCCCGGTCGCAGGAGAGCTCGCGACGCCGCAGGTGAGGTTCTCACGCGCTCGAGCCGGCGCGGCGCCCGCGCTCGCCTCGTTTAGAGATACATCCCGAGCGGTGAGCGCCCCTGCCGCGGCAAGCTCCGCTTATAGCGATCGCGTCGTACGCGACGCGACTTCGGGTGCGACGAGCGCAGCTCGGCAGAGCGAGGGGGTGGCGCTCGGCGTGAACCGCTTTCGTGGCGCCGAGACTCGCGTCTCGATCGCGCCGGAGGACCGGTTGCGGCATCTCTATGTGATCGGCCAGACCGGGACGGGCAAGTCGACGCTCCTGCGGAACATGATCGTCGAGGACATCGCCGCGGGCGAAGGCGTGTGCATGATAGATCCGCACGGCTCGGATGTCGCGGAAGTGCTTGCGGCCGTGCCGCGCGAGCGCTACGGTGACGTGATTTACTTTGACCCGGGCTATAGCGCGCGTCCGATGGCGCTCAATATGCTCGAGTATGACTCGAGGCACCCGGAGCAAAAAACGTTCGTCGTGAACGAGCTCCTCGGCATTTTCCGCAAGCTCTTCGGCGCAGTCCCCGAGTCGATGGGGCCAGCGTTCGAGCAGTACTTCCGCAACAGTGCGCTTCTCGTGATGGAGGATCCCGCCTCCGGCAACACCCTCGTTGATGTCGCGCGCGTCTTATCCGACAAGCGTTTTCGCGAGCGGAAACTCGCGCAGAACCGCAACCCCCTCATCGCGCAGTTCTGGGAGAATGCCGAGCGCACGACCGGCGAGCAGGCGCTCGCGAACTTCGCGCAGTACGTGACCAACAAGTTCGACGTCTTCCTCTCGAATGACGTCATGCGTCCGATCATCGCGCAGCAGCATTCGGCGTTTTCGTTCCGCGACGTGATGGACGGGCGGAAAGTGCTGCTCGTCAATCTCGCTAAGGGGCGGCTCGGGGATATCAACGCGCACCTCATCGGGCTTGTTCTCGTGGGGAAAATCTTGATGGCTGCGCTCTCGCGGGTTGACACCCCCGGGCTCGCGCTCCCGCCGTTTTACCTCTATCTTGACGAGTTTCAAAACATTACGACCGACTCGATTGCGGTGATCCTCTCCGAGGCGCGCAAGTACGGCCTCGGACTCACGATCGCGCACCAGTTTATCGGCCAGCTCTCGGAGAACATCCGCGACGCGGTCTTCGGCAATGTCGGTTCACTCGTCGCGTTCCGCGTCGGCGCGGACGACGCCGAGGTGCTCGAGAAGCAGTTCGCGCCGGACTTCCGGGCGCACGACCTGATGAATATCGAAAACCGAAACGCGTACGTGCGCCTGCTCTCGCACGGCCGTCCGACGAAGCCTTTCACGATTGAGACTGAGCCGCCGGAGAGCGGCGAGCCACTACAGGTTGAAGACTTGAAGCTCCGGTCTTATACCCGCTACGGCCGTCCGCGGGAGGAAGTGGAGAACGAAATCTTAGAGCGATATCGAGCGTAAGAGCCTGTCCACTATCTTGCTTTCGAGATGAAATTTTCTGATTTTGAGCGAGACGAAGTCAAAAATTGCGAGGAATATCGAGATATTTCGAGAAATTTTTGACAAGTCGCAGCCAAAATCAGGAAATTTCAGGCCGGAATGAAGATAGTGGATAGGCTCTAAGTGAAATATGACTCCGGAAAAACAGTACGAAAAGTTCGCCGAATGGTTCGAGCGCGCAGCGCTTGTCTTTCTCGCATCGTTGGTTGTGCAGCAGATTGTCTCTGGGGTATCGCCATGGAGCCGGTCGGTACTTTTAGGAATGATAGCGGCCGGAGCGCTCTACGCTGCGGCATATGGCCTTGTTCGTAAGAGTATGGTACGTTAAATATATGGATGGTTTTACTGCCATATATATATTTGGCATAATTCTTGGCCTTGCTGGCTTGTACCTTGCGTATTGGCCTGAGAAAAAACACGGTCATCCGTAGATCGTGGAGGGCGTTGCACGTTTCCCCATTATGCAAAAACTCCGCGAAGAACAAACGTTTCTCCTGATCAAGCCCGACGGCGTCCGCAAGGGGCTCGTCGGCGAGGTGCTGAAGCGCATCGAGCAGCGCGATCTCAAGATCGTCGCGCTGGAGATGTTTGCGGCCTCGCGTGAGCAGGTGGACGAGCACTACCCGAAGGACCCTGCGTGGGTGCGCCGCCTCGGCGAGAAGTCGCTCGCGACGTACCACAAGTACGGCATGGATGCTGCCGCCGAGCTCGGCACGGACGACCCCGACGAGATAGGTAAGATGGTGCGGCGCTGGCTCGTGGACTATATGGTCTCCGCACCGCTTGTGCGTATGGTTGTGCAGGGTATTCACGCGGTTGACATGGTGCGCAAGATTTGCGGGCCGACGATGCCCTACATCGCCGACATGGGGACAATCCGCGGCGATTTTTCCGCTGACTCTCCCGCGATTGCAAACAGCGAGAAGCGGGCGGTAATGAACCTCGTGCATGCCTCGGAGACTCCGGAGGAGGCGGCGCACGAGATCGGATTTTGGTTCGGCGACCGAAAGGCGTTTCAGTACAAACGCTTCGGCATTGATGAATGATGGGTAGGGAGGCGAGGGATTTTCAGGCAGTTCCCAGAGAGCGAGCAGCAGGATTTTTGAAGCATGAATCATGAATTAAGAAGCATGGAGTCCGTTCCCACACTTCATGGTTCACGACCCATGATTCATACTTCATGCTCCATACTGCATGACTGCACGTCCCATACTTCATACTTCTTGATTCATGCTTCACGTCCCATGATTCATGCTTCATGATCCATGCTTCAAGTCAGGCAGCATAATTTACGCGGCATGGGTCGGTTTGCAGGGCCCTTTTTCTTCCCATGTGGTATGCTAAAAGCGGATGAGGCTCCTATCGAAACGAACTTGATATATTTTTCGGGACCCCGAAGTTGCCCACGCGGTATTTCGTAGATGCTGTGGTGTCTGCGATAGGGAACCCACCTATTTTTTTCTCGAGTTTCGTCTTACTGCCTCGTCCACTGCAAAACAGCCGCTCGCGCTCATCTGCGGAGCGGCTGTTTGCTGTGAGAAGGTAGATATAGGTGGTATGCTAGACAATATGCTTCGTTGAATAACATTTGAGTGAAGTGGCAGGCATTTTGCAAAGTGTAAAAATCAAAATGAAAAATGACAGTGCAAAATTTGGATACGGCACAAAGCTGGTCACTTTTCGAAATCAATTTTAAATTTACATTGTCTTTTTTTATTTAGGATATTTGCATTTTGAATTCGCCATGTCCTCTATCGCCGAGTCTCCATTACGACGATTGATACCACTGTTCTTACTGAGCATTGTTATGGCCTACGTGCACACCAACGGCATCGCGCGCGGCTGGTACTGGGAGTATGCGTGGCTCGATCTCCTGATGCATTTTTTGGGCGGCGTGATTGTCGCTCTCTTGGTGCGGTGGGGGAGCGAGCGTGTGTGGGGCGTTCGTTTTTCACTCGCGACAGTTATCCTCGCGGTGCTCTTTGTTGGCATCGCTTGGGAAGTGTTTGAATACGCGCTCGGCCTGATCGAAGTGCCGCGCGACGTGTATATAAAAGATACGGCGGTTGACTTGATCCTCGATATGCTCGGCGCCGCACTCGTCGCTCTGTGTCGTCGAAATTGCAAGACATCTGATGTCCCCCGTCGTGCGGAAACTCCAAGCTCCAAAAACCAAGCTCCAAACAAATCTCAATACACAAATTCCAATGTGGAAACACGGATTACGCCGTGTCTATGATTTGAAATTTGAATCATTGGAATTTGTTTGGAAATTGTTGGTTGGAAATTGGAGCTTCGTGATTATGTGATATCGGATGTCGGCGTTAGCCACGTTATTCAACGCGTAGAAAAACATGACGGCAAGCAACGAAAATTTATTTCTCTCGGTACGCATCGCAAGTGCCGAGGGCGTGATCTGGGAAGGGACGGCGAACTCCATTTCGTCGGTAAATCATGACGGCCCCTTCGATGTTTTACCGCAGCACGCGCAGTTCATTACGCTCGTTTCGAATGCTCCCGTCACCGTTCGTCCTGTCTCAGGCGTCGCAGAGACATTCACATTCCGCAGTGCGGTGATGCATGTATACAGCAACACAGTGGCGGTGTATGTGGGGATATGAAGAATTTTCAATTTTCAATCAGTGACGTAATTTTCAATGAATAAATTTTCAAACACGACGCCGACGTCGTCATTGAGTCATTGGACCATTGAAAATTCACTGAAAATTGAAAATTGAAAATTGTAAATTGAAAATTTATACAAGATATTCGTATGGCATTTTGATTTAGACACTCTATGACTTTGCACAGCGATCAGAAACGTACCTCATATCCCACCGACATCAACGATGCAACATGGCAGCGCATTGAGCCGCTCATCCCTGTTGCTCGCAGCAATAAAGTTGTTGGCGGCCGCGCTCGCAGCACAGACATACGAGAAGTTGTCAACGCGCTTGTTTACCGTGAACATGTGCAGTGCCCGTGGCGATTACTCCCACATGATTTTCCGCATTGGCAGGTCGTTCGGCATTACTATACGGCATGGGAGCATATGGGGAGGTGGCAGCGGATTTTGAAAACACTCACACGTCCCGGCACTACCCCGTAGTTGTTCGTGGGTTTTTAAGAAAAATAAAAAGGTGTGAAACATACGCCTACTTCGAGCCAACTCAAATGAGAGAGGCTGTTTTTTTGTGTCCGGTACGCGCACCAAAGGAGGGAGGTACCTAGTTTTTAAACGCGGTTTATATTCACGAGATATCCTTATTTATAAAGGTATCTCGGAAAGTATCTTTGATTAAACCAGCGACCCCCTCGAGCGGTGGGGTAGGGCTTATTACGGTAGCCGCGCGGAGGGCACAAAGTTAAGGCAGCAATCCATTTATTGGTGGAAGAAATCAGGAATAAAAAATATATGATATCTGATCTGCAAAGTTGACTACTGCCAGTTTATATTGTTCTTCAAACGTTACGGCTCAGCTGTCAAGTGTTTTTTAGACGGTTTAGTACTTGCACCGTCAGCCGGTTGATTTCTGAGTTAGGAAACATTCTGATTTAAGAAAAAGTTGAGACGTCCAGATGGGTGATTTTGAAATAATTTATAGAGAAAGCGAAGCCTCTTTTGTTGCGCGTACACGCGGATGAAAGTTATCCACATACGGACTATTTTTTGCTTTAGAATGCTACCTCGTTCCCGTATAATTTAGGGACCGGTATGGGACGAGATAGCATTGAAAAACAAGGGAAAAAGTATATCTCGGCAAAACGAGCGGCAGCCGAGTTTGGCTACACCACCGACTACATCGGGCAGCTCGCGCGTGGTGGTAAAATCGACGCGACGCTTGTTGGGCGTTCGTGGTATGTCACGGAGTCGTCACTTGAAAATCATCGAGTCCTGCGCGGAGAGGTAAATCGTCGCGGCAACAGCAAACATATTGTTCCGAGCGTGAGTGTTGGCGACGCCGAGCGCTCTCGAAGATCTCGTGCAGATGTACGCGAGGCTTTGATACTACCGCCGAGTCATCGGGAGCATGATCGTGTGTCCTCCGCACCCTCCCTCTCTTCTGCGGCGGCTACGCGGCGAGTGTATGGAGGAGAGCGCAGCAGCGCAGTTGTCTCTAGCGGTACTCCGCTCCGCTATGGTGCGGATGCGCGGCCACTCTTGCCGACACTCTCACGCGTGCTCACCGCGATCCGCGTCTCTCGTCCTTTCGTATCGGCGCATCCGATGCAGAAGAAGCCGCGCGTCGCGAATCTCGCGACTACATCCGCTGACGTAACGCCTCCCACGACCGTGACGAGCGTGCACGTCGAGGAGTCGCAGAGTAGTGCGCCGCAGAAGAGTGCGTATCATCTCGGTGCCCTAGTGCGCGATCTTGGCGCTGCGGCAAGAGCGACGTTTGTCCGTCGTGAACTTGGAGCGCGGGTGTTTGCGCTTGCGATTTCAATTGCGCTTATCTTTGGAGTTTTTTCTTTTGTGACGGATGCGTCCGTGCGTAGTCAGCTTGCGCGTGGTGCGGAGCAGGCTCTTGTACTCGCGCGCGCCGTGGGGAGTGACGCGACAGAGGCGATCACCGACCCTGCCCGTTGGTGGTCGGAGACGCAGAGGAGGATGAATATTGCCGCGGTCTCGGTGCCTGAGGGCATTAAGATCGGGGCATCGACTCTCGTGCGCACCGTGCGGAATGCCGTGAGTCGTATATCATCAAGATTCGTGGCGCTCTTTGGCGGTGCACGTACCGCAGAGGTTACGAGTGAGAGATACGCTGAAGTTGCCGCGCCTTCTCCTGAGAGACTCGTTGTGATCGAGCGCACTTCGGAGCCGCCGCACGGGACGCTCGAGCTCAACAGCGACGTTGCGGTGCGGAACAGGCTCGATGTGCTCGAACGGACGTCGGTCGGCGGCGAGCTTGTCGTCGAAGGATCAGGGGGAGTTCGTGGCGGGCTCTCTGTCAGTGGTAGGACTGTTCTCAGCGGGGCGCTCTCGGTCGGCGGCGCGGCGACAGTCGGCAGTACGCTCACGGTGAGCGGGGACACAACCCTCGGCGATACTATCATCGGTGGTCTGCTCTCTGCGAATGGCGAGAGTGAGTTTCGCGGTGCGGCGACCTTCGCCGCGCCGACGACGTTTGATGACGCCGCGGCGTTTAACGCTCCGGCAACATTTCTCCTCGGTGGGACATTTCTCGGTCCGGTCGCGGCGCTCGACGGTATCGCAACCGAAGGCGCAGATATTGATCTCGGTACCGGAAAACTCACCGCTTCGAACGTGGTGTACACGATTCAGGCGGGTTCAAATATCACAATCAGCGGCTCGCCGCAGAGTCCGGTGATCTCCGCGGAGCAGCCGATCATTTTTGGCGGTGGGGGCGGCGTGCGTGAGGTACAGGGGGAGCGGGGAACCGTTACGTTTCTGGGAGGTACGGACATTTCCATTTCCGGTCTCACGATTTCGAACATCTCAACGCTCTCCTCGGTGCGCGGCCGCGGCGGGTGTACGGGCTGCGTCACTGACGCTGATGTAGTGAATACACTCACCGTTGATGGCGGTACGGTCAATGCTACGCCGATTGGTGATACACGCGTCTCAACCGCTCTGTTTAGCCAGGCGACATCGTCCATTTTTGCCGCAACGTCATCCGCGTATTTTGCAACTGAGAGCGGCCGCGTCGGGATCGGAACGACGACGCCTGCGACGACGCTCTCCGTCGCGGGAAATCTTTTGATCGGCACGACGACCGCGACATCAACGATCGAGGGCGGCCTCAGAATCAGCGGCGGCGGACTTTCGATAAGTACAATGAATTGCACCGGCTTTACCGGGGGCGGGCAGCTGACGACGGATGCTTCTGGGAATATTATTTGCGGCAACGAGGTTGGCGGCGTCATCTCTGGTTGGACCGACGACGGCGTCGTCGTTCGTCTGAACACCCAGACCGACCACGTCAGTGTCGCCACCACCTCTCCCGATGTCCGGAGCGTGCTCACCCTCACCGCGACTTCCACAACTGCAAACGTCTCAAACCTCCTCACGCTCAAAGTCCCTGCGATCTCGGGCGGTCTCTCCTACTCCGGCACGCCCTTCCTCATCCAAGACAGCGCTTCGACCACGCTCTTCTCAATCGACGGTAGAGGACGCATCGCCGGGTTTGTCTCCTCCGCGTCCTCAACGATTGAC
>JAUYPI010000016.1 GCA_030697645.1 bacterium
CGTTGATCTCATCCTCCGCACGTTCACCGGGCAGAACCTGAATTTTTGGACTACTGATAAGTACGATGTGTCCAAATGCGAGGCGGCGCAGGTGGGAGGGACGACACCGCCGCCACCGACCGAATCCCCGCCGCCTCCGCCACCACCACCGGCAGGAGATCCATTTCAGCAAAACAAAGAGACGCTCGCCCTGTTAAGCACCCTTCCTGCGGCACAATGGCAGGGCGCTACCAGTGGTAGTTGTTTTAACGCGGCTGGAGCGCAGGTGAGCGCTGTTACGAATCGTTCAGAATTGAGCGCCGGCGTGCCTCTGACGGTCTGCAGCAGTGGCTGCAATACGAGCCCGATAGCATGCAAGTCAGGCACGGCCACGCTCAACCCGAATGCGCTCAATACCCTTCTATTTCTTGCCCAGGAAGGCGTCGGTTTTACTGTTACTAGTATCTCCACCGGAAGTCATAGTCCAACATCGCAGCATTATGCCTTGAGAGCGGTGGACATAAGCGCTCCTTCGGTGAGTTATTCGGCCCTCTCTGCAAAACTTCAGACCATACCCGCGGTCAGTAAAGTGATCTGCGAGAACAGCAGCGGAGAAACGGCATGTACAGACTCGAGCGTCAATCATATTCATTTTGAGGTACGGTAAGGAGGTATCGCTTTTGTTTTTCTTGCGGGATAATGGCACGCGTGCGATACTAGTGGTACGGTGCCATGAGCCAGCCCTGTATACACCCTATGCCAGAAGAAGCGCAGCAACAAAATGGAGCGTTCGAGTCGACAGTTCAACCTCCCGTTGTCGAAAGTGCTAAACAAGTTTACGAGCGGCGCAGAGAGGCGAAGCGCGCTTCGCAGGCGGTAGGTGGCGGTCGCGATCTATCTGCCGCGAAACCAAAGCGCTCGATGCGCGTGTTCGTCTGGATCGTTGTGCTCATCGTCGTCGGCTACGGCCTGTATGTGCTCGTTTCGAATACTACGCCGCAGACCGAGGACATGAGCCGCACCATACCGGATCAGGGACGCCAGCATATCAGTGCTGGGGCAGAGCACGTGCCTTACAACTCAAACCCGCCGACCTCAGGGCCACACTATGACACGCCGGCCCATCCCGGATTTCGCGAAGAGGCGATTGCCGATGAAAATTTGGTACATTCTCTTGAGCACGGGCTGGTTTGGGTCTCTTATGATCCGCGCGTCGGGGAGAGTGTGCGCGAGGGGCTCCGTAAGTTTGGGAGCGAGTGGGTCGTCGTTACCGCGCGTGAGGCAAATGAGACCGATATTGCGCTTGCCGCGTGGGGCCGACTCGACGCGTTCAATCTCGAGCCTCGCGATGCATCGAACCTCGCGGATAGTGGGCTCGACGCAGTCACCGAGCAGCGCATCCGCGACTTTATCGCGCGGTACCGCGGCCGCGGCCCGGAGAAAATTCCCGCCGGGCAGCATGGAGGAATCTAACACGGCAGTGGCTGTACATGTGGAAGGTAGGCGGTATAGATTTTTGCTGTATTGACACGCGGTGCAGTATTCAATTTTCAATGAGCAATTTTCAATAAATTTTCAATGTTTCAATGACGCAATGACGGACGACGTCGTGTTTGAAAATTGAGTCATTGCAAAATTGATTGAAAATTGATAATTGAAAATTTTCGATGGAAGACCTCACTAAGACCCAACTCATTCTCCTCGCGCTCCTGGTATCCTTCGTAACCTCGATGGCAACTGGCATTGTTGCGGTAACGCTGATGGAACAGGCGCCGGAGCCGGTGGTGCAGACGATCAACCGGATTGTGGAGCGCACGGTTGAGACCGTGCGCGAGGCGGTGCCCGTTTCCGAGAAGAGCCAACGACAAGCCACGACAAACACAATAAAAGAAACGACGGTCGTGGTGAAGGAAGAGGATTTGATCACGAGCACGATCGCAAAAAACTCAGCGACACTGGTGCGCATCAGCGCGCGCCTGGGAGTCGCACGCGAGGATGAGTTCGTCGGCCTCGGCGTCGTTGTCGGAGAGTCCGGCATCGTGGCCACCGACGCCGCCCTGCTCCCACCTGCGCCGAGTGCGCTCCGCGCAACCTTAAGCGACGGTACGTCCTACTCGCTCATTGCTTTTCCTGGTACGGGCGATACAGGCATTGCTCTCCTCAAACTCAGCGAAACCGCGACGAGCTCGGAGAGCGTCCCGACGCCTGACCGAAAATTTGCCGCAGCCGTGTTTGCGGACGCCACAGCGCTCAAGCTTGGCCAAACCGTGATCGCCCTCGGCGGCGCGAGGCGCACCTCGGTCGCGATCGGCATTATCTCGGCATTAGTGACCGACGAAAATCAGAACGGCGTTTCGGGCGAGAATGAAACCGCTGCAGGGGGCACGACACCGGTGCGTCCCGTCGCTCCCGCGGTCGAGCGCATTGAGACCACACTCACCACGGGCGATATGCTCCCGGGCACGCCGGTCTTTAATATCTTCGGCGAGTTCGTCGCGCTCGCGGTTACCTCCCCGTCCGGCCCCGACACACGGGAATATATTGCGGGAGAGGGGCTTGCACGTTTGCTTGCCGCCGTCTCACCGGCCGTCCCGCGTTCGCTTGACAGGCGATAGTTCATGTTGCTACAATAAAGAGCGATAGACGTCATGAGTCCTAAATATTTAAAATTTATTCTGATAGTAATTTCTGGACTGATTATAGTACCTGCGGTTTGGGTACTAATAAACGGTTCGACTTCAACCAATTTGCAATCAAGTATAGCGTTACTTATTGCGCAAACACTTCTTGCGGTTATGCTTTTAATAAATGGGGCGATATTTCTAGAGAAGGGAAGAAATAAAAATCTCGGTTGGTTTTTATTTTTCGCGGCCGTGTTTTCTATAGCAGGTATTATCGCATCGTTCTTCAGCATAAGCGCAAGGGTCGATTCAATGCTCCCATGAAAAAGTTGCTCATTAAATATCCGCATTTCCAAACACGACTGTTGCTGCGCAGGCCAGGTCGTCGTGTTTGAAATTTTAAACTTTGGAAATTGGAATTTCATTGGGAATTGGTTATTGGTAATTAGAAATTGTGTACACCGTGCCTCCCGCATTTAACAACTTCACCCAAAAGGCCCGCGACGCGATCAAGCGCGCGCATGAGCTCGCGATCGAGCGTGGACAGAACCACGTGACGCCGATGCACCTTCTGGTCGCGCTCGTCTTGCAGGAAGAGAGCGTGATTTTCTCGATCCTCGAGAAGCTCGAGGTGGATATCATGCACCTCACCGACACGCTTACCGACTCGCTCGAGGGCCATGAGCAGGGCGCAGTGCTCGCGCCATCCTACCAGCTCTACCTCACGCCCGAGTTCGCGCAGATTCTCGAGCGCTCGGTGAAGCTCGCGGGGAGCCTCGGCGACGAGCTCGTCTCGACCGAGCACCTCTTCATCGGGGTACTCGAGGTGCCCTCGAAAGCGCGCGAGATCCTCCAGCGTTTCAACCTCTCTCAAGAGCAGGTGCTGCGGATCTTAAAAGACCTTCGCTCGAGCAAAACCCCGGAGGCGGCCTCGAGCGCAAAACAGCTCCGCGCAATCCAGAAATTTACGCGCTCGCTGACCCAGCTCGCGCGCGAGAACAAGCTCGACCCCGTCATCGGCCGCGACAATGAAATCGCCCGTCTGATTCAAATCCTCTCGCGCCGCACGAAGAACAATCCGGTGCTGATCGGCGAGGCAGGCGTCGGCAAGACCGCGATCGCCGAGGGGCTTGCGATCCGGATGGCAGCGGGCGACGTGCCGGATATGCTCAAAGACAAAGAGCTTGTCTCGCTCGACTTGGGGCTCCTCATTGCCGGTACCAAGTACCGCGGCGAGTTTGAAGAGCGCCTGAAGAGCATCATGCGCGACGTCGAGCGCTCCGAGGGCAAGGTCATTCTCTTTATAGACGAGCTTCATACCATTGTCGGCGCCGGGGCCGCCGAGGGCTCGATGGACGCCTCGAACATGCTGAAGCCCGCGCTCGCGCGCGGGGAGCTTCGGGTGATCGGCGCGACGACAACCCGCGAGTACCACCGCTACATAGACAAAGATCACGCGCTCCAGCGCAGGTTCCAACCGATCTACGTACAGGAGCCCTCGATCGAGGACGCGATTGCCATCCTCCGCGGCCTCAAGGAGAAGTACGAGATCTATCACGGCATCCACATTACGGACGACTCGATCGTCGCGGCGGTCGAGCTCTCAAGCCGCTACATCACCGACCGCTTTCTTCCGGACAAGGCGATTGATCTCATAGATGAGGCGGCATCCTCGCTCCGGATTTCGCTCGAGAATAAGCCGCCGGCGCTCGAGGAAACGCATCGTAAGATCATGCGGCTCGAGATCGAGAAAGAGGCGCTCAAGAAAGACCTCGCCAATGACCCGACTGACGAGAAGCAGGTACGCGGTAGGCTCGAGGAGATTGATCGCGAGATAGCCGATCGCAAGGAGGAGACGCGCGAGCTTGAGATGCGCTGGACGAACGAGCGCGAGACCCTGCTTGAGATTCGTGAGCGCAAGAAGCGAGTCGAGCAGCTCACAATTGAGGCGGATCGAGCGGAGGCGGGAGCGAACCTCTCACGGGCGGCGGAGATTCGCTACGTCGAGCTCCCGGCGCTCGTCGGCGAGATTGAGCAGAAAACGAAGCGTCTTAAAAAGCTCCAGAGCGCGCGCCGGATCCTCAAAGAAGATATTACCGAGCAGGAGATCGCGGACGTGGTCGCGCGCTGGACCGGTATTCCCGTTGCGCGGATGCTCGAGGAGGAGGCGGCGAAGCTCTCGCGGATGGAGGAGGCGCTCAGTCGACGCGTGGTGGGGCAGAAAGATGCGATTGGTAAAATCGCGGACGCGGTGCGCCGCTCGCGCGCTGGCATCGCCGACCCCGACCGTCCCATTGCCTCGTTTATCTTCCTCGGCCCGACCGGCGTCGGCAAGACCGAGCTCACCCGCGCACTCGCCGAGTTCATGTTCAATGACGAGAAGGCGCTCGTCAGGGTTGATATGAGCGAGTACATGGAGCGCCACGCGATCTCGAAGATGATCGGTGCGCCGCCGGGCTATGTGGGCCACGGCGAGGGCGGTACCCTCACCGAGACCGTGCGGCACCGGCCGTACGCGGTCATCCTCTTTGACGAGATCGAGAAGGCGCATCCCGAGGTGTTCAACATTCTCCTCCAGGTGCTCGACAACGGCCGGCTCACGGATGCCCAGGGGCGCACCGTCAATTTTAAAAATGCGATTATTATTATGACCTCAAACATCGGCGCGCAGTTTATAGACAAGATGGAGCGGCTTGGTTTCAGCGCGAGCGAGGAGGGTGACGGCGCGCAGTATGCGGATGCGAAAGAGCGCGTGCTCGCCGCGCTCAAAGACCATTTCCGCCCCGAGTTTCTGAATCGTCTCGACGAGATTATCGTCTTTGATATTCTGAATCCGGCGGTGATTGCCGAGATCGTTGATATTCAGATACAGAAAGTTCTTGATCGGCTCGCGACAAAGCACATAGGGCTCTCGGTTACTTCGGAGGTGCGCGCCTACCTTGCCCGGCAGGGGTACGATCCGCGCTACGGCGCCCGGCCCCTCAAGCGCGTCATCCAGAGCAAGATCCTCACCCCGATCGCCTCGCTCATGATTGGAAAGAATATGCTCGAGAGCGGCGAGATCACGGTTGCGATGAAAGGCGAGAGCGAGCTTGTGGTTGAGGCGAAGAAAAAGCGCACCGGGAAACGCGTGGTGCGCGAGAGCGAACCGGCGCTTGTGTAGAGGGTGGAAAGTAGAGGGTAGAACTTTGCGTACCACTTTCCACTCTCTACTTTCCACCTTCTACTCTTCAACAAATGGACAAACAACAACTCACCAAAGAAAAATACGCGGAGCTCGAGCGTGAGCTCACGGAACTTAAAACCGCTCGGCGACGTGAAGTCGCCGAGCAGCTTGAGTATGCGAAGTCGCTCGGCGATCTCTCGGAGAATGCCGAGTATCAGCAAGCGCGCGAGGAGCAAGCGCGCCTCGAGGAGCGCATTACGCGCCTCGAGACGATCCTCAAGCACGCGGTCATCATCGGCGACCGCCAGTCGAGTACGATTGATGTCGGCTCGACCGTCGTGATCCGAAAGAAAGGCGATACGGAGTCGCGTACGTTTCGCATCGTCGGCTCCGAGGAGGCGAACATGGCCGAGGGCAAGCTCTCGGACAGCTCGCCGATCGGTGCGGCGCTTATCGGCAAGAGCAAAGGCGAGCGTATCCGCGTCAGCACCCCGGGCGGCGAGGCGGAGTATGAGGTGATCGAGGTGAAGTAGCGCTCGTGCGAGCAGCATGCAACAAGCGGCAAGCATTGCGGACGACAAAGACGGCGCTCCGAGAATATGATTCTCGGGGCGAAGGGCGAATCCCTAGACAGCATCAAGTGCGGTTTCGATGTCCCACCACAGGTCCTCTGGATCTTCTATGCCGACCGAGAGGCGTATGAGATCATCTGGGATGCCGAGCCGCCTGCGCTCCTCGATCGGCATGCCGCGGTGGGTCGTATCTGCCGGTATGCACGCGATGGAGCCCGTGCAGCCGAGGCTCACCATCTGGGCAACAATGCGCAAGTTGTCTAAAAAGAGCCGTGCTGCCTTAACACCCCCGTGTACCGTAAATGAGATCATGGCGCCTGAAGAGCTGCACCGATTGTGCTCCATGACCTTGGCAGCGAGTTCGTTGGTTGCGGCATCAAATTCTGGATACCACATGTAGCGCACTTTCCTGTGTGTGCGTAGACGAGGCGCGAGGAAGCGGGCATTTTCTGTATGCTGTCGCATGCGCAGATAGAGCGTTTTGAGATTCTCCATGAGCTCTGATGCGTCCCGCGGGCTCATGATGGGCCCGTAGTGGGACCGTTTGGTCCGAATGAGCGCCATATCATTGCTCGAGCCTGCGGCAGCGCCCGCCGTCACCGTGCCGCTTCCATTCAGATACTTTGTGGCAGAGTAGACGCTGATATCAGCGCCAAGCTCGAGCGGCTGCTGGTAGATCGGGCCCAGAAATGTGTCGTCG
The DNA here is from genome assembly GCA_030697645.1 of bacterium. NCBI lineage: Bacteria > bacterium. The sequence continues at coordinate 7,039 of JAUYPI010000016.1, forward strand.
ACGACAACAAGAACTCTTCTACCGTATACGCCTGCACAATCTTTCGCGAGTGTGACGCAGAGCGGTATATCAGTGTGGGTGAGGAGCGGATTCCCGGGAGATTCGACCCAAATCATGCGGAGTTTTTCCGCTCCCCCGATGCGCGAGCAGACTCTTAGTAGATCTGCTTGGGTAGCATAGGAAGGGAACGGAGCGCTTTTGATGTCCCACTCTCGATAATCTCCCGTGAAGAGTCCGTACGTTCCGCCATAGAGTGGAGCGCTGAAGATCAGTCCATCGCCCGGGCGGAGAAAGGCGCGGCACACCGTATCTATGGCTGCCATGCCGCTTGAAAAAAGCACCGCTTTTTCAGCACCTGCGATGACGACCGATAGGCGGTCTTCCAGAACCTCGAAATTCGGGTTATTGTACCTGGTGTAGAATAAGTCGCCGGGACCATCGCGCGCTGGCAGCGCTCCAGCAAGGCGATCGAACATTTCTTTGCTCGCAGCAGCAGACGGCGAGCCAAATGACGTGGTCTGGTAGATCGGCAAAACGTGTGCGTATTCCGACCATCCTGCTTCAAAACCGCCGTTTTGTATATAGGTCTCTGGATGGACTTCTCGCTCTGCCCCATTGGGCTTCTTTATTTTTCTGCCAAGCATCGGTATACTCCTTGTTCAGCCGTTGTTGTGTTTTGAAGGTTACTGAACAGTATCTCATCCGCCCTCAGTATAGACGAAAGAGGGGTAATTGTATAGACCAAGACATATGAAAATTCTCATCATTCCTTACGCCACTGAATCACCGGGCGTGCCGCTCGGGCCGCATACTTTTCGCGAGGTACATCTGCGGCAGATCGAGGAAGCGGCAGCGGGGAGAGCGGAGGTTGTCGTAGCGCTCCCCGAGGACGCGACAGTAAACCTCGCCGATGTTGACGTAATCGCCGGGTTTCCGAGCGCGATGCCTGACTTTGCAAATGCTCCGAACCTCCGGTGGGTACACTCGTTCTCGGCCGGCGTCGACCGCGTGCTCACGCCCGACATTCGAGAGCGCGATATTCTCCTCAGCAACTCCTCCGGCATCCACGCGACGCCGATCGCCGAGCACATCCTCGGCTTCCTGCTCCTCTTCACTCGCGGCTTCTATCGAACATTCAAAAACCAGGCCGCGCATGTCTGGCAGAAGGACGAGACGCTCGGTGAGCTGCGCGACGCACACGTGCTCATTGTCGGCTTAGGCGCGATAGGCGCGGAGACCGCGCGCCTCGCGGCGGCCTTCAGCGCGCACGTGAGCGCGGTGGCTCGAGGGGCGCGGGAGAAATCGGCTTTTGTGGAGCGCATAGGCGTCACTGCCGATATGGACGCGATGCTGCCGGAGGCGGATTTTGTCGTTATCACGCTCCCGTACACGCCGGAGACGCACCATTTTTTTAGCGCGGAGCGGTTTGCGCTAATGAAGCCGAGCTCCGTCATTATAAACATCGGCCGGGGTGGCATTATCGACCAGGCGGCGCTGATCGATGCGCTCAACGCGAAGAAAATTTTTGGCGCGGCGCTCGACGTGACTGATCCGGAGCCCCTGCCGAGCGATAGCCCGCTCTGGGGTATGGAGAACGTGATCATTACCCCGCATCACTCGGGCCTTTCCGGAGAGTACATGAATCGAGCGGTCTCGCTTTTTTGCGACAACCTCCGGGCGTTTCTCGATGGCTCTCCGCTCCCGACTGAAGTCGATAAAATAGTGGGGTATTGAACCGCTCACGCCTTTTATTTTTGTGCTCGTGCTTCGGTCTTTTCGAAATGGTGTCGCCTCGCTTGACGCAAAATGCAGAACTCGGCCTCCCTTTTGGGAGGCCTCAGACAGCTGCATTTTTCTACTCGGCTCGCCATTTCCTAAACACCTCTCGCAATGCACAAAAATAAAAGGTGCGAGCGGTTACTTGCAGGTAGTTTACAAAAGTGGTTTTTTTGTTATCTTCTATATCAGAGGTATCGGACTGGCAGCTATAGGGCCATAAAGGAGACGACGTCATGAGTGTTTGGCGGATTGAACTCGACGAGATGATGAGTGCGCGGATTGAAGGCCTTGCTCGTGCGCTGGGTACGTCGGTGACGCCGTTGGTGCATGAGCTTTTACAATCCGCGCTCCGTGCCCGCAATCAAACCGAGGCGATTTGGCTCAAGGGCATTGACGAACACACACTTGGGACGGGGTTATTCATTATTCCCGACGTCATGAAAGGCGAGATCGGCGCAGTGCAAAAGATTATAGTGCCTGACCTCACCTATGAAGATTGTGTACGTCGGGGACAAGCCGCGATTGCCTTCAAGTGGGTGCCGCATACGGTGCAAAGTTACGAGGACATTATGAAGAGCACCTGACGCGGGTCTGCCTGCCAGTAGGCAGGTCTGCTTTTTGGCCCATAGAGACAATGTGCGAGAAAGAAAAAGGCGTATCGGGACACCGATACGCCTTTTGTGGATTGGGTCAGGTGAGTGAGAGCGTGGTACAATATATCGCGTATGTTTTGGCCTGATCGAATGAGTGATGAGATTTTGCATGACGCCCGCTCTCGGGAGAAGCTTGCGGCGGGTAGCGTTCTTGTCGTGCGCGACGAGAAGACGATGTCCGGCAGAGTTCACGTAGGGTCGCTCCGGGGCGTTGTGATTCATGGGATTATTGCGGAGGTTCTTGCCGAGCGTGGGGTGAGCGCGCGCTTTTTCTACGAGATCAATGACTTTGATCCAATGGATGACATCCCCGCATCGCTCGAGCGCGCGCGCTTTGAGCCGTACCTTGGTAAACCACTCGTCGATATTCCGGCGCCGGACGGCACATCGAAAAATTTTGCCGAGCAGTTTGCGGATGACTTTATCGGAGTGATTACGGAACTGGGGTTCGCTCCGGAGTATGTACGATCAAGCGAGGCATATCGCTCCGGCCGCTACAACGACGCGATCCGCGCTGTGCTCAAGAACGCTGAGGCAGTCCGCGAGATTTACAGGCGGGTCTCCGGCTCCGAGCGGCCGCTAGGTTGGCTACCGCTCCATGTGCTCTGCGAGCGCTGCGGCAAAATTAGCACGACCGAAGCGAGCGATTTTGACGGCGAGACTGTTGCGTACCACTGCTCTCCGACGCACGTCGAGTGGACCCGAGGGTGTGACGTGCGAGGGCGGATCTCCCCCTTTGACGGCAGGGCTAAGCTCCCGTGGAAAGTCGAGTGGGCGGCGAAGTTCTCTGTCTTTGACGTCGCGGTTGAGGGGGCAGGGAAGGACCACGCGACCAAGGGCGGCGCGCGCGATGTCGCGGACAGCATCTCGCACGAGGTATTCCGCCGCGAGCCGCCCTTTGACATCCCCTACGAACACCTGATTATCGGCGGCCGGAAAATGTCCTCGTCAAAGGGCGTTGGTGCCTCAGCGCGGGCGGTCGCGGACCTTCTGCCGCCGGAGCTCCTCAGATTTCTCATGCTCGCGAAAGAGCCCCGCGAGGCGATCGAGTTTAACCCCGAGGGCGACACCATTCCCGCACTCTTTGACCTCTTCGACCGCTACGCCGGGCACTATTTTGGCACAAAAGACGATGATTATGCGCGCGCGTTCCTCCTCTCGCACGCTCCGGCGCTGCACGCCGAGCTTCGCGACGTTTTCCGCCCGCGCTTTTCGCATGTGGCGTTCGTGGTGCAGATGCCGCACATGGATCTCGCACGCGAGACGGAGCATCTCAAAGGCACCGCGCTCTCGGAAGAAGACCAGGAGGAGCTTCGATCCCGCGCTAAGTATGCAAGACACTGGCTTGCGCAGTACGCAAGCGAGCAGTACCGCTTTGCACTTACTGAGACGCTCCCTGAGGAAGCGCGGGGGTTCTCACGTGAGGTGCGCGCAGCGCTCCAAGATGTGCTCGAATATATCGAGACACACGCGGCGCTTGATGGCGATGCCCTGCACACGGCACTCCACGACATCCGTTCGCACCACGAGCTCGCACCCAAGGAATTCTTCGGCGCGCTCTACACGATTTTTCTCGGCAAAAATTACGGCCCGAAAGCCGGCTGGTTCCTCAGCGCGCTTGATCGTGAACTCCTCCTCTCGCGCCTCGCGGAGAGCGCACTTGACAACTCCGCCGGTGTTAGTAGTATAGGGTTACTTATTAGCTTAATTTAATACGACGGTGGTCTGCCACTGCTCCTCTGTTATGAGTATTTTTATTCGTTCTTCTTCCGCTGTCCGTGTCGGGGGTACGTTCGTTTTGGTCGGCCTCCTCGCCCTCGCGCCGGTAGCCGATGCAGCAACGTTTTTTATCAGCAGCACCATTACGCGCACGCTGGAGCACCTTGAGGGCGTGCGTGAGGACATTCGCGTTGTGGCGGCGGAAATGTTCGACAACGTTGCGGCGCAGACTGTTTCGGTCGGCGATTTCGTGCAGGACGAGGTGGTGGTGAAGTACAAGAATGACTCTGAGCCATTTCGAGTCCTGAAGGTTCCGACAGGACAGGCCCAGAGACATGCTCGTGCACTCTCATCGCGTGCAGACATTGCGTATGCTGAGCCAAACTATGTCGCGCATGCATTCTGGGCGCCGAACGATACCTATTACGGTCTCCAGTGGCACCTCGATAATCCGACCTATGGCGGCGTGGAGGCAGAAGATGCATGGCAGGCGCTTGGCGCGCCGGGTACTCCCGGGGCTGGTGCAGTCGTCGCGGTGGTGGACACCGGCATTGCGTATGAAAACTTCAAGAAAGGCGTCAAGCGTTACTACCAGGCCCCCGATCTTGCCGCAACGTGTTTCGTTCCGGGTAAGGATTTTATAGAAAATGACTTACACCCGAATGACGACAACTCGCACGGCACACACGTCGCTGGTACAATCGCGCAGAGCAGCAATAATGGAAGCGGCGTTGCCGGGCTCGCATTTAAGACCTGCCTCATGCCGGTGAAAGTGCTTGATAAAAATGGTTCTGGTAGTTACACGGCCGTTGCAAACGGCATTCGCTATGCTGCGGACCAGGGCGTAGACGTGATCAACCTCTCACTCGGCGGGCCTGCTTCAAATGTGTTGCGTGACGCGGTTGCCTATGCACACGGGAAGGGCGTGACCATCGTCGCTGCGAGCGGAAATGACAATGGAGCCGTTGGTTATCCCGCTGCCTACGATGACTACGTGATCGCGGTCGGCGCGACGCGCTACGACGAGACGCGCGCCCCCTACTCAAACTATGGCGCCTCGCTCGATATCGTGGCGCCGGGCGGCGACCTCGGCCTTGATCAAAACGGCGACGGGTACAGCGACGGCGTGCTGCAACAGACGTTCAATCCGAACACGAAGCGCACGAATGCCTTCGGTTACTGGTTTTTTAATGGCACCTCGATGGCCTCGCCGCACGTCGCGGCAGTGGCGGCCTTGGTGATTGCGAACGGGAACGCGAGGACTCCGGCCGATGTCCGCGCGGCGCTCGAGAGCACTGCGGACGACCTCGGCACTGCAGGTCGCGATGACCAGTTCGGCTACGGCATTGTGGATGCTGTGCGAGCACTTGGGTGGAGTACGACTACACCGCCAGCGCCGTAAGACTGGGCATAGTTTTTAGAAATGATATTACACTTCCGCAGGGCCGAAAGGCCCTGCGGAAGTTGACATTTTGACATACTTATGGTAGTTTCTGTTTGGACATGTTCGTAGTTCAGAACCCGCTGTCTTAGAGAAGGAGCAGTCAAATGGAGCAATTCAGGCAACAGGAATTTCTGATTGCGGATCTCGCGGAGAATGGTAGCAAGATCATACGCGAGAGCCACGGTGATTACTTGGAGAAAACGAGCGGAGGGAAATGGTGTGGTTGTTTTTGGGGCATGGTCGTCGTTGGCTATTACGGCCAGGCGGCGAAGGCTTACAAAAAAATCATCGAGTTCGAACAACAAACCGACAACTTTCGGTCGGGAGCCGTCATCGCCGAAGAGCTTCAAATTCCTCTGGGGCTTATTGAAAAAACCGAGCTTCTGCATCTGAATCTTCTGCCGGCTATAGATATTATCGCCAAACTTCGGGCCGGAGAGCTTGAGTACACGCCCTAGCGTGTCGCGTTGCTTCGTCCTTTTTTTTAGCCGCCTCACCTGCTATACGATATGCAGGCGGGGCGGTTTGTTTTTGAATACAATCATAATCGCGGATGCGTATCGCGTTGGATCTACAATAATTCACGATCGTAAATTATCGTAAATTTTATGCGGTGCACTTGTGCTATCGCTTATATCGGTGAGCACTTACGTTGTCCCTTATGAGCTCAGCCGAAGGTTGCCTTGCGCGCGAAGTTTTGGATTGACACGGAACGAGTCGAGGCCGAGCTTCGCAAGGCGAATGTGCGCCCCGGCCGCGATCATGATGGCGTTGTCGCCGGTTAGGGAAGGGTTCGGGAGGAGGAGCCGAGTTTTCGGGCACTCGAGCATGAGGGAGCGTTCAAGTTCTCGGCGCAGGTGCATGTTTGCCGCGACCCCGCCGCCGAGGAGCACCGTGTGTGCACCGAAGTGTTGTGCGGCGCGAAGTGTTTTTGCGACCAAGACCTCGACTACCGCATTCTCAAACTCGAGCGCCATCATTTTTGTTAATAACGTGTCCGATGCCGTATGTTGAACTTTTTTATGTAACACGCGGTGTTGGACAGGTGCCTTGAGTAGGTAGAGGACGGCGGTTTTGAGGCCGGAGAAAGAAAAGTCGAAATCGGGGGAGTGAAGCATTGGACGTGGTAACCCGATTTCTGATTTCTGATTTCTGATTTCTGATCGACGTTTCCTGGCTTTTTCGGCGAGACGGGAGATTTCGGGGCCGCCGGGATAGGGGAGGCCGAGCATACGGGCGACCTTATCGAACGCCTCACCAGCCGCGTCGTCGCGCGTTTCGCCGACCACTCGGTAGTCGAGCCAATCGCGCATGAGCACGAGCTCGGTGTGCCCGCCGGAGACGAGGAGAGCGAGGGCGGGGAATTTAGGGACTAGTAACTGGTAACTGGTAATTGGGGACGGCACGTCGTTTCGGTGCAGAAGCGCCGAAACGACGTGCCCCTCCATATGGTTGATTGGTATTACCGGCACGTCCCAGAGGACCGAGAGCGCGCGGGCAAAGTTGATCCCGACCCAAAGCGCAGGTTCGAGTCCGGGGCCGTAGGTAACCGCGATGGCGTTAACCGGTGGTTTTCTCGACACAATTTTTGGCAATGCGCTCAGTAGTTGTTGCAGTAGTTCCCCCTCACGTTCAAGTATCGTACGAAGTTTCCGTATCTTGTTGTCATAATTTTGAATTTTGCATTGTAATTTTTTATTTTGCTTTTTTATTTTTTCATTTTCAGGAATGGTTGCCTCACTGAGCACCGCTTCAAGCAGCGGCACCAGATTCTTCGCGTGCTCCCTCTTTGCCAATGACGGAAACACTCCCCCGAACGGCGCGTGAAGCGCGACCTGCGAATAGAGGCTGTTTCCGAGTAGCGAGAGTCGCGCGCGAGTCAAACCGCCGCGTGTCCCGATGAGGCAGACGGCGGTTTCATCGCAGCTTGTCTCTACAGCGAGAACGCGCATGTGCCTCACGCTAACACGCCCTCAGCGCGATGGTCAAAAAGGAGGACTATGCAAGTAGCGCGTCCACGACATCCTTCACGGCCGCGTCATCGGTGCGGCCCCTGATTCAGTTATACCGTCGCAGTCTTCGCTCTCGCGGGCACCACGCGGTTTATCTATACCCACCATGTCACCAAAACGAATGGCACAAACAGTAAAAAGCATTACAGCCAGAGCATTGATCTTGTTTCTTGACTTTAGTTAACCACGCGCATACCGCGCAGCTTGCTCGGCGGTTCGTGATTTGCAATAACCATGCGACCGCATGGTTATTGCAAATCACCAAACACCACACAAATTGAGCACAGCGCCAGAAACAAACATGCGTGTGCTATACTTTTCTTGAAGCAGTAAGCAGTAAGCAGTACGCACGAAGCAGTACGTGCGCCATTCGTAACCGTGAATTACTAAATTGCCGACGGAGACATCCGATGTCACACCACGACGACGCTCCAATTTCCAACCAACAATTTCCAAACAAATTCCAATGATTCAAATCTCAAATCTCAAACACATCGCAGTCCGTGTTTGGAAATTGGAATTTGTATATTGAGATTTGTTTGGAGCTTGTTTTTTGGAATTTGGAAATTCAGACTGGAACGGGGGACATCGGAGTCTCGGACCTCGTAATTCACAGTTCGTACGACTATGCCATCTTTTTCTGATCGCACTCCCGAAGACATCGCGCGAGAGCTTGACGCGGACCTTGCGCGCGGGCTCTCCATGGACGAGGCCGCGCGGCGGCTTCGCTCTCACGGCGCGAATGTCTTTGAAGCGCGGCCGCGCGCGACGTTTGGGAGCGTTGTTCTCGGGCAGCTCAAGAGTCCGCTTGTCGCAGTATTGCTCCTTGGCGGCGTTGCGACGATTATTCTCGGCGAGTTTCTCGACGCGCTCGTCATCTCTATCGCGCTTGCGATCAATGTGTTTATCGGGACGCTCCAAGAGAATCGCGCGTCCCGCGCGTTCGATCGCTTGACGGCCTCGCAAGTACAATACGCGACAGTGATCCGAGATGGCAGGCACGGGGTCGTCCGTGCGGCGGACCTGGTGACGGGCGACATCGTAGAGCTTGCCTCGGGGGCTGCTGTGCCCGCTGACGTGCGACTCACGAGCGCGAGCAATCTTCTCACCAACGAGGCGGCGCTCACCGGCGAGTGGGCACCGGTTGTTAAGGACACGGAGCTTCGAGCGGAGGGCGTGCCGCTCATTGAGCGGAGCAATATTGCGTGGATGGGGACGCTCGTTGTCAGCGGTCGGGGTGCAGGGATTGTCGTCGCGACGGGCGCTGAGACCGAGCTCGGCAAAATTGCAGCGGAGCTCATCTTGCCCGAAGAGCGTCCGACCCCGATGCAGGTGAACCTCCGCCACCTCGCGCACTTCATGCTCATGGCGGTCGTTTGCTCTCTTGTTTTTATTGTCGCGCTTTCACTCGTGCGGGGGAGGGCGTTCGTTGATGTCATACTGTTATCAGTCGCGGTTGCCGTTGCAACGATGCCTGCCGGGCTTCCGGCAGCGGTCACGGTTGTGCTTGCCATTGGCATGGAGCGAATTTTACAACGCGGCGGTCTCGTGCGGAACTTGATTGCCGCGGAGACCCTGGGGAGTACGACAGTGATCCTTACTGATAAGACGGGGACATTGACTGAAGGCACGGTTGCGCTCGAGGCACTCTACCCCGCAGAGCTCCTTGAAGAGAGTGACCGAGCCGGGCTTCAAGCGGCTGAGAAGACGGCGCAGCCGCTCCTCCGCACTGCGATCCTTGCTGCCGAATCGTTTATTACCGAGTCCGAACGTGAGCCGGAGAAATTTATCGTACACGGCCGGCCGCTTGAGAAGGCAATCGTCGCCGCAGGCCTTGCCGAGGGGGTGAGTCGCGTTGACCTTGAACGCCTGACTCCACGACTCGATGTGCTTGCGTTTGACTCGACACTCCGTTTCAGTGGCTCACTACACGCGTTTGGGCGCGCGGGGGGTACTCGCGGCAAGGAAGCGAGCCGATTTTCGGTGGTTGGCGCGCCGGAGCTCATCCTCGAACACGCCCAGTTTCTCGAGCGAGGTTCTCGGAGAGTGCGCATGAGTGCGGCGTATCGAGCGCGCGCTCTCGGAGAACTCGAGCGTCTCGCGCGAGGCGGCCTTCGGGTTGTCGGCATCGGCTACCGCAGCGTCTCGTGGATAGAGATCCCGGACGGGAATCGTGCTGTGAGGGGCGTTGGGGATGGGGCAGAGCCGCATCTCCTTCAGAGTCTCGTGTTTCTTGGCCTTATTGCGCTCCGCGATCCGCTCCGGAGCGATGCCGCCGCGGCGGTCGAGACGGCGCACAGCGCAGGTGCGCGCGTCATTATGGTGACGGGGGATAATATCGAGACGGCGCGCCGCGTTGCGTATGAAGCCTCTGTTGCACCTCGGGGTGCGATCGCTCTTACAGGCGCGGACGTGGAGAAGCTCACGGACCTTGCGCTCGGCGAGGCGCTGGAGCGGACAGAAATTTTTGCGCGGATGCTCCCGGAACACAAACTGCGCCTCGTGCGCGTGCTCAAGAATCGCGGGGAGGTCGTCGCGATGACCGGTGATGGCGTCAACGACGCCCCGGCGCTCATCTCCTCGGATATCGGCATCGCGCTCGGCAGTGGCACGGATGTGGCGAAGGAGGCGGCCGATATCGTGCTGGTCAATAACAGTTTCTCGGTGATCATCGCGGCGATTGAGGAGGGCAGACGAATCATTGACAATCTGAAGAAAATCGTGGCGTACCTCCTCTCGACGTCGTTCAGCGAAGTGATTGTGATCGGCGGCTCGCTCATCGCAGGAGGGCCCTTGCCGCTTCTCCCTGCGCAGATCCTCTGGACGAATATAATCGAGGAAGGGTTTATGAACTTCGCCTTTGCCTTTGAGCCGAAAGAACCTGACTTGATGCGCCGCAGCCCCCGCGAGAGCACCGCGCGCATCGTGGTGACGAGAGAGATGCGCTGGCTCATTGCTATGATTGCTGCGGTGACGGGGGCGCTTCTCCTTGCGCTCTACTTTCTCTTTCTCCGGCTCGATCTTCCGGAAGCGAGATTGCGTACGCTGATGTTCGTCGCCCTCTCGATTGACTCCATCTTTTTCTCATTTTCTTTGAAGAACCTCCGCGAGCCGGTCTGGAAGCTCAATCTATTTTCAAATCGTTACCTGCTCATGGCGCTCACGAGTTCAATCACGCTCCTTTTCACCGCGCTCTTTTTTCCGCCGGTACGCACGCTCCTCTCGCTCGTGCCTCTCGGGGCCCCCGAGCTCCTCTTCCTCCTCGGCGTCGGTCTCGTGAACCTTGCGACAATTGAGGTTGGCAAGTGGTTTGTCTTTCGGCGCAGGCGAAGACAGAAATGAAAAATTTGACAAAGGAGTATCCCCGGCTATTCTAGTGGAAGCATACTGCGCCCTGATGAGGGCAATAAAGGAGGAGTTATGGCTTGCCCGTTTTGTCTCGTAGACCCGGAGCGGACAGTAGTACTTGAAAGGCGAGCGTTTGCTTTTGTCGCACTGAGTAATCCTCGCCTCATGCCGGGCCACCTTCTGGTTATTCCGAAGAGGCATGTCGAGCAAATCATTTGGCTTAGCCCTCTCGAGATGCTCGATTGTTTCTCTCTTATGCAGGCATATGAGGCACAGATTATCGCCTACCTTGGGGCAGCCGGTTGCGATATGAGGCAGCACTTTCGTCCTTTTCTTTCGGAGAGTGAGTACAAAGTAGACCACGTCCACTTTCATTTGCTGCCGAGAAATCTCGACGACGAGCTCTATCAAAAAAGTCTTCGCTACGAGAGCGAGGTGTTTCAGTCCCTTGGGGAAGCAGAACGAGCGCTCATGGCGCACTTATTCCGTCCCCGTCCAGGGTAATAGCACTAGATGCCACACCGGCAGGATTTGTCCTGCCGGTGTCTATTTTTAGGATGCTTATTACAGAATGCTCTCTGGATTGACATCGATCGCAAAGGTAGGTGAGAGAGTGCTGAGGAGCCCGAGGAGTGCCTCGTCCGGCCAGAGAGCGCGGGGGATTTTGAGGAGAGCGTGCATCTGCGTGTTGCCGCGCGGTGTGTTTGTCGGCGCGGGGTAGATGACCGGCGTATACGCGGCGAGCATCGTTTTGATGTGCTCCATGTCTTTTATGAGCGCCTCGCGCGCTCCGGCGCGCGAGATTTTCACCAGCGTCGTGAACGGCGGATAGCCGAAGCGTTTGCGCTCCGCAAGCTCTTCGCGGATAAAGTCGCTCGTGTGGCCGGAGAGCGCTTGAGAAAAAAGGCGGTGTCCGGGGCTTCGGGTTTGAATAAGAAATGTTTTGAGCGCGCGCGAGCGGAGGGTGAGGAGGAGGTGAAAGACGCGCTCATTCATGCGGAAGTCGGGAAGGGCAAGGAGCGAATCGAGCGAGGCGACGACGATATGCTCGATATCGTCGGTGAGGTAAGGGAGCGTCATTTCGGTTGAGATGAGAATGCCAGCTCGCGAGTCGAGAAAGGTGCGCACCGCTTTTTCGGCCTTCGGAGCGCTCGGCGTGCTGTCCCCGTCTACTCGCGTGATGGGTACTTCCGGCACACGAGCGCGGACCGCATTTGCAACGATCTCCGTGCCGACGCCGAGCGCAACGAGCTTCCAACCGCCGCAATTCACGCATGTCTCGTGCGCGTCGCGCTCAAGAGAGCAGCGGTGGCAGCGGAACAGAGGCCTCGCTTCGCTCGGCTCTCTGTTCTCTGGAAACCCTCGGTTTCCAGCCCCACCAGCAAAGTTTCTTTCTGAAACTTTGCTGGTGGGTGCTTTCCTCCACGGGGAATACTCGGGTTTCCCCGGACCCCCTTCCTCTGCCTCGGAATTGAAATTCCGAGGCAAGAAGACATTGCGCCGCGGCGCGCTGTGGAGTACTACCGCGGCGGAGCAGCGGCGGCAGAGCACGACGCGCTCGCAGTCGCCGCAGACTATCGTCGGCGCGAGCCCGCGCCGCGCGGTGAAAATAAGCACGCGCTCCTCTGCCTCGGTACTCCGGTGGATCAGCGCCTCTGCTTCCTCGGAGAGCATCGCGCGGCGGGAGGCACTCGCCCTGCCTTGTGGCGGCGCGTTCTTTTTTTTCGCCATGTCAACAAGTACCATCCGCGCGGCGGTGAGCGGTCGGAGCGTGGGCGGGACCAGAGCGTGCGCCTCTCCCGACTCGGCGCGGTAGAGCGTCTCAGCACGGAGCAGTGCAGAGCCGAGCACGAAACGCGCACGGGCGGCGCGGCACACCTCCTCTGTCGCGCTGCGTATGTCGAGGAAAGGCCGCGCGAGGTGCTTGTAACTGCGTGACCCTTCCTCCTCGAGTATATAGACAGCACAGTCTCGCCTCGGGAGGCTGAGTGCACTACCCGTCCCGACGATGAGTAGTGGGTGGGGCTCCTCGAGTGCTCGGCGCCAGAGCGAGACAAAAGATGAGCGCGGCTTGATCTCGCCGTGGATCAAGATGGAGTATTGCTCGATCCCTTTTGAGAGCGTGCGCGCGAGACGACGCGCGAGATAGACGGTCGGCGCGAGCACCATGACCGACTCCTCTTTTACGAGAGCCTCGCGTATGAGGCGCCGATACACTGCCATTCGCTCGTCCTCCGGCGCTTGCACGATTTCTGGTTCAGGCGGGGCGAGCATCGTTCCCGTGACTGTTGCAGAAGACGCAAAGGGAAAGAGAACGTTTGCGTTTTTGGTCGGCGCGCCCGAGATCTCCCGCGCATGTTCGAGAACCGGCTTGGGGATAAGGTCAAAAATGACGCTCCCCGTCGTTGTGGCGGCGAGGCGCGCAGTCTTTGTTGCCGCGGCGATGAAGGAAGGGAGGAGGAAACGCGCTGCCTCAAGGCTCTCAATGCGACGGAGCTCGTGCTCGAGCGAGCGGATGCGCGATTTTGCGCCGCGCACGTCTTCGACTGCGGTTACAATTGCCGGGATCTTTCGCGCTCTGAGCGGCACCGACACGAGCATGCCAGACGATACTCGCTCGGAGGTAAAGTAGGTGAGGGTTTCTCTGCCGACCGCCTTTGCGATGGGGATGACGTCGAGGACATACATGGTGTACACAATTTCTAATTTTCAATAACCAATTTCCAAATTTACAACCCCGCGTTGTGTAATGTGATTGAGAAAATTTTTGGTCCGTCGCCGATGTAGAGCGTCGCAGTGTCAGTGTTGGAGCGCACAAACCGAGGCGATTCACCGAAATAGATCGACTGGAAGTTACGCTCTGGTGCTGCGGTGATTTCAAGCGCATAGACGCCCTTGCCTATGGCGATGAGGAGAACGTCGTCGCGCCCAGGCGCAAACGCCAAAGCGCGTGGTGGCTTGGTGACGTTTGAGAGAAGCGTAATCGTGCTTGCGCACGCACCTCCTTCACAGAATCCGACGGGGAGCGCTGTCTCATCGCCACGCCACTCCGAAACGAGCTCACGAGTGGTAGGATCGTACCACACCGCGAGAGCCCCATCTGCGGAGCGCAGCGGAGCAGCCTGTGTCGGCACGAGGAATGTAACGAGCGCGTTTTGGGCTACGATATATTTTTCTGTTCCTGGATCGAGCGTGACGTGTGGAAAATCCTGCGCGATCGTAAACGCGTGGTAGGAGCGCGTTTGCGTCGTGCCGTCAATGACGACCTTCTTGAACCAGGGCGAGGTCCCCGGTGCTCCAAGGAGGAGCATGTGCTCACCTTCCGCCAGGCTCTCACAGAGCTTTTGCTCGTTCGCGCGGCTTGTCTTTGCTTGTGTATCGTCTACATAGAGTACGGAGGCCGCCAGCGGCGCGGTCACGCAGGCTTTTCCGCGCGTTATGCGCGCGAGGCCGCCGCGCCCAACCCGCCAGCCGCTCTGAAAAAGCGCGGCGAGACCAAGGATAATCCCGAGCGCAAGCGCGATTGCGCTTATGAGAACCGTAGGGTTTTTCGGTATCCGCATGATGCACCCATGATGGCATATTTTTGGGCTTTTGCGAAGCGCGATAAATTCGACGGGCGTTTGACGTGTGAACCCTGGTGTGTTACCATAATTTAGGCTTGAAAACGTCCCTGTTTTTTGTTCACAATGAAATCTAAAGGAAGAGAGAATGGCAGTGCCCACAGCACCCTATCGCTTTCGCATGAGTGAGCGGGCCATCTACGCGGAGATTTTCTTTCCAAAGAAGGTCGTGTACATGAGCCGAATTTATCTCGCGCTGGAGGCAAGTCTCAAAGAAAGTGTAGTGAAGCGTGACTTGACAACGAATGCAGCGAGCCTGTTGGTCGAATTGCAGGACTACACCAATCTCTTCGATCCCAATCAATACAGAAGGACCCATCCCCGTACTACAGCGATCACGGTCGCGGAAGCGCATCAACGCATCGCACGATATCGAAGTGTGATCGCTGGTTGGTCAATCTATGAAGTTGATGGCGTCTACAGGAACCCGCGTCGTGACCAACCGGACGATGAGTTGACACAGGTGGTGCGGCTTGTCTTTCGTCCGGAGAATCATATCAGGAGGAGCGTACGACGGCTCATCG
This sequence comes from bacterium, assembly GCA_030697645.1. Lineage (NCBI taxonomy): Bacteria > bacterium. The sequence continues at coordinate 22,141 of JAUYPI010000016.1, forward strand.
CAGAGCGGTCTATGGGTGACGTCCTGCAAGCCATGATTGCGTGGGCGATTAGCGACTCATACCTGCTCGCAGAGCAGTTTTACTGGCATGAGTCGGAAGAGCAAAAGTTCATGACGCGACACGAACCATGGCCCCAAGCGAAGCGTGCTTTCGCCCTTCAGTACTACAAACCTATCATGCGCCAGCTCGCCAAGTGGATAGACGACTGTGCTCTCTTGGTGTTTGGATTTCTCGTGCGCAGATTCTGGCGTGAAGTTGTACGGCGCGGAACGCGGGAGGATGAAATTTGGGTGACCAGCTTCTTTAACCTCGGGGTAAACAGGGTTGTGCGGCAGTGATGTATTCGGTATAGTGCTAGAGGAAATGATGAACACTACATTCATGAGGAGGTTCTATGGCATTACCAAGCGTGATCGAGATTCTAGTGAAAGACATAGCACTGGAGTTTGACCATCCAGAAACAAGGGAAGAGCCGCCGGAGGTTTACCTGACGTCGCTGCTCATGGCGATTATCGAAGACCTTGGTGGTTCTTCGGCTAGTACGCATTATACTGTTGAAAAAGCAGACTACCTCGATATCATCGCTGAAGCAAAATCTGCTCTAGAGAGTTCGCAGCTCCCACAAACTTTTCTCAAGAGGGTAGAAAAGGAACGAAAGATTAATGGCCGCAGACAGTACTACGCAGCGTACAAACGGCGTCAGCGCGCGTAGAGTGACACAGCGTCGCATCATTATGGAGCCGGCTTCCTTTGAGGAGCCGGCTTTGTTTTTTCTTTTGAGTGAAGATAATCGGGAGAATTCAATAGAAGACTGTAGTTTGCCGTACCAGAAGTTTGTGCGTATACTATTTATCATGCGACTTTATGAGAATGGGACAAAAGGAGCCCTGTTTCTCCCCGCGCTTGCCGGCATCCTGATGCTTGCCGGCGCGTTTGTTGCGGGTACCTATGTCGGCGTGACGAACCGCCCCGCGATAGAGGCGGCGGTTGGAGTTAAAAACAAAGAAGAATTAAAGCCGGAGACGGTTGATTTCGAGCCCTTCTGGCGTTCGTGGAATACTATCAACGAAAAGTACGTCTCGGGCAATGGGGCAGACGACCAGAAAAAAGTCTACGGTGCGATCAAGGGATTGACCGATTCGCTCGATGATCCCTACTCGGTCTTTTTAGATCCCGAGGAGTACAAGCTCTTTCAGGAGACGCTCACCGGGAACTTCGGCGGCGTCGGCATGGAGATCGGGATGCGCAACGACACACTCACCGTGATCGCGCCTCTCAAGGGTACCCCTGCCGAGCGCGCTGGCATCCGCACCGGAGACAAGGTGGTTGAGATAGACGGCACGCCGACCTCCGGCATGTCGCTTGAGAGGGCTGTCTCGCTCATTCGGGGGGAGAAAGGTACTGCGGTGAAGCTCACCGTGGTGCGCGAGGGTGAGAAAAAGCCGCTCGAGTTTACAATAGTGCGCGACGTGATCGAGATTCCGACGATCGAGACCGAGAGCAAGTCTGGGAGCGCTGCTCTCACTCCGGGCGAGGGAGGGGAGCGTGTCGGAGAGCAAACGCGCGGCGTTTTTATTGTCCGCCTTTTTAACTTTACCGCGACGTCTCCCGACTTATTCCGCCGCGCGCTCCGCGAGTTTATCGCGCTCGGCACGACGAACAAGCTCATCCTCGATCTTCGGGGGAATCCGGGCGGTTTTCTCGACGCCGCCGTGGAGGTCGCGAGCTACTTTCTGCCTGCGGGAAAAGTGGTCGTGAAAGAGGAGCTCTCAGGAGGAGTCGAGGGCAGGGTACACCGCTCGCAGGGTTACGACGTGTTTAATGATAATCTGCAAATGGTGATTCTCGTCAACAACGGGAGTGCCTCAGCCTCCGAGATCGTCGCCGGCGCACTCCAGGAGCACGGCATCGCGACGCTTGTTGGAGAGAAGACATTTGGCAAAGGCTCCGTGCAGGAGCTGATTGGCATCACCGATGACACGGCGCTCAAGCTCACGATTGCCCGCTGGCTCACGCCAAACGGCGTGTCAATCTCTGAGTCAGGGATCACGCCGGATGTCGTTGTCGAGATAACGGAGGAAGACATCGAGGCCGAGCGCGATCCACAACTTGATAAGGCGATTGAAATTTTAGGGACGAGTAATCAGTAACTGGTAATCAGTAACTAGGGAGCGACGTGAGATCGTTTGGGCGTTGCACGTCCCCAGTTACCAGTTGCTAGTTACCAGTCCCTCAAAATTATGCGCGTCATTTTTTTACAAGACGTTTCGAAGATCGGCCGAAAGTTTGACGTCAAGGACGTTGCGGACGGCTACGCGCGCAATTTTTTGCTGCCGCGAAAGTGTGCGGTACTTGCAACACCTGATGCCGAGAAGCGGCTCGCGGCCGAACGCGCGCGATCCGAGGCAAGTCGCGCGCTCGCGGGAGAGCTCCTCGCACAAAATATCCGCGCGCTTGAGGGCGTAAAGATCGAGCTTACGGCGAGAGTGAACGTTCGAGGTCATCTTTTTGCGTCGGTCGGGCAGGAAGAGATCGCGACGGCGATAGCCGCCGCGCGCCGCGTAGAAATTCCCCCCGAGCTCATTCAACTCGAGAAGCCGATCAAAGAGGTGGGGGAGCATGCGCTCGCCGCGCGGAGCGGCGAGACGATAGCCCACTTTGTGCTCAGTGTAAAACCACTCGAGCAAAAAAAGGGTACTTGATTTATTCAACGCGCCACGATACTATTTTAGCGGATGTAGGTGGTATTTCGTCGCTTACTCTGAAAGGAGAGGGGCATGGTTGCTTTGCTCGAAGACGTGCTACGGGATGAAGAAGTACAGGTGGCAGTAGCCGAAAATGCGACGGCAGAGGGTGCACTGGAGGTCGCACAGGAAATACCGGACGAGATTTCCCTCGAGCTCACTTGGCGAGATATTCGGCGAGGTCAGCCCGTTGATCCTCTGGCGTGCGCTTTTGCTCTCGCGGCACGGCGGGCATATGGCGGGCCTATTTCGGTCAAGGCGAATGGTCTCTGGCTCAAGGGCGCATGGTTCTTGGCTTCTCCAGAAATGATGCGTTGGGTTCGCCGTTTCGATCATTGCGCATGGCTTCGTCCATTGTCTCTTTTGTGGCTCCGGCCCATCCGTGTCACCCTGAGACGGATGACATAAAAAACAAGCACCCCGTCTCACATAAAAATGGATGGGGTGCAGCTTTTTTTATCAAACCACATGCGCAATCTTCTTACTGATCGTTCGTCCGTCAAACCGCTTGTGGCGTTTGTCGCGGAACTCGACATGGCCGTCCGCGAGCGCAAAGAGCGTGTGGTCGTGGCCGATGCCGACGTTCTCTCCGGCGAGAATTCTCGTGCCGCGCTGGCGCACGATGACCGCGCCGCGTCGGGCGCGCTCTCCGGCGGAGAGTTTTATGCCGAGGTATTTTGGTTGTGAGTCGCGGAGGTTTTTTGCGGAGCCGCCGGCTTTACGATGGGCCATGGAGTTGAGCTTTTAGCTGTTAACTTATAGCTTTTAGGAGACAACGAACAGTACGGACGCAATGCGGCGTCCCTCTAAAAGCTAACAGTTATAAGCTGGTGTTGACTATGCACGATATCATTCAAAAAATCAAGCGATGGGCGGAGACTCCTGAGATCACTACCGTGGCCATTATTATTTTCGTCGGACTTGCGAGCTTCGGCCTCGGGCGGCTCTCCGCGCTTGAGACACTCCGCGAGCCGGTGCGAATAACTGCGAGCGTAGCAGAAACGGTCGAAACTGCGGGACATCGGATGGCCCGCAGTTTCGATGGCATTGTCGGCGTATCGGAGTCGGCAGGATCGGTGCGTACTACCGTGAACTTCGATACCGGAGGAAAAGTCCTCGGCTCGAAAAACGGCACAAAATATCACTTCCCGTGGTGTTCAGGCGCGCAGCGCATCAAGGAGGAAAATAAGCGCTGGTTCGATTCTGTCGCTGCCGCTCGCGCCGCGGGCTACAGTCCAGCCGGAAACTGCAAGGGGCTGGAGTGAGTTGTCAGTATGATAGTGTTGAGTGTGGCGACTCGCTTAAAAACTACGGATAATTATACTGGACCGAGACGTTTATGTAGCGGAATCATACATGTATGAAGACCCATTTCTTAAACGGAGCGTTGGTGTCCGACGAAAAACTTTTTATTTCCCCGCGAGACATAGGATTTTCTCGTGGGTTTGCGGTATTTGATTTCCTCAAAACATATCCGCACCACCGGCCGTTTAAGCTCGAGGAGCACCTTGATCGTCTATATAACTCTGCTCGCCTCATCGGTCTTGAGGTACCCTGGAGCAAAGAGGAGATGGAAGCTTGGGTGATGAAAACTCTGGCCGCGAACCAGACGAGCGAAGAAAAATTCATCAAAATAATTGTCTCCGGCGGAGTATCAGATACTATGTTTCCTCGGGCACGCCCGACGATCATTATTATGGTGGATCCCGCTGTGCAATACCCCACGGAGTGCTATGAAAAAGGCGTGGGTGTGATCACGGTGAAGCACGAGCGATATAATCCAGCCGCAAAGTCGAACAACTACATTGAAGGGGTAAAACAAACTCAATTAGCAGCGAAGGTGGGCGCGGTGGAGCCGGTATACTATTCAGACACGCAGGTGTTTGAAGGCTCAAACAGCAATATATTCACAGTGATCGGCAATAGTCTTTTGACGCCGCGGACAGATATTTTAGAGGGTGTGACGCGGAACGTATTGCTCCAGATACTGCGCCTACCTATCCCTGTGCAGGTAAAAGATTTTACCATGGATGAATTTTGTGGCGCTACGGAGGCATTTTTGACCGGCAGCGGAAAGGAAATTACGCCGATAACATCGGTGGATGGTAAGCCGCTCGGAGACGGCACCGTGGGCCCTATCACCAAAGACGTCATGCGCCAGTTCCGCGAGTATACGCTTTCAGATCTCTGGTAGTGCTGCAATTTTTCTCTGGCGGCCGTACGGTATGTGATATGAGAGACACCCACTACGAATCTGCGTGACTTTTTATTCAAAAAAGGTTATAATCAATTTAGAATTTAGAGTAAAGACTCTCCCGAAAAAAGGAGGAATGTTACATGCCGTGTGAAGGTATGGAAATCCGAGACAGGGGGCGTGGCCCGGAACTTTCTCGAAACAATAAGGGGTGTACGGGGTTGGGAAATTTAAATAACAGAATCTGCATTAGTTATTATGGCTTGGGTATTCCTGGCCTGCACCTGATACTGGTTACCGAGAAAAAGGTATCGGTCCGGGTAGATTCTGCTCCTGTTGATCGTAAAATCCTATAGACAAAAGGGTTGATAAAGTAGAACGGCGATGGTAGAGACCATCGCCGTTTGTTGCTATTCTTGCGTCACACGCGCACCAGCTCGTATTGCTTCGTACCATTTAGGTAGCGCGAAGACCCACGAGGTGAACGGACGACAGTTCCAGTATGGGAGCGATTGCGAGATGGCAAGCAATTTGCGTAGTCGCTGCGCTTTGCGCATGTCTGCCCCATTCGCAAGCGTCGCAAAGACCGCTTCGAGCATTTGAGGTTCGTACTCTGCCGCAAGGGTGCATCGTATTTTTTCTGCATCCGTGGTAGGGTACCCGTTTGCTCTCTTGAGCAGCTCATGATGACGGCTGATGAGGTTTTTGACGTGCACGGCGAGATCTCGCCCGTGTGTGCCGATGAGGGGGTGCTGTAATAACAAAGACTCTGCGCTCTCCTCACGTAATTGTTGACATTCTGCTTCTGCGGCGGCAACGACTCCACGCCACGCTGCTGCGAATGACGTCCCGTCAATCCAGTCAGTTTTAAACGCATCGCGTAGATACTCTGGCAGTAAAAATCGATGCTGCACTGCGCTGAGCGCATCAAGTGCACCGACGTGCAATCGCAGGATCGGATGGAGCGCGAGCTTGCCGCCTGTCATTATCAATAGCAGGGACGCGAGACGGACTGACTTTGGAGCATAGGAAGATCCCAGCGCCATAAGCACCATGGGGCAGCGCATGCGCAGTTCGAGGAAGTTTACCAGCGCTTTGCCGACAATGGCTCGTACCGAGCCGTGTCGAGCCGCTTCTCGCACCAGATCCTCCGCCTTTCCCGCCTGGGGGTAGTGCAGATCGACCCGATACAACGCCTCTTCTTTTTCGACGACCGCATAGTAGGGCAACTCGCCATTCTCGAGCGGGAGAATTGTTTCTCCCGGACCTTTCACCGCCTCATTGTACGCTTCCCGAGCGTCCTTGTAGTGCCGTAGAAACAACTCGAGGATGCGTAGGGGAATGGTACCGTTTTGAACCGAAAAGTAGTCGACGCTTGTCGTCAGAGAACACTGAGAGCCCCATTGTTCAAGGAGGGAGCGTAGAAGGCCGATTGATGCGTCTGCCCAGCTTGCGGTCTTGTATAGTCCGTAGTTGAGCAGATGGTCAAGGACGGCGATGCGCGGACTATTGTGCGGCTCCGCAATGCTCTCGAGCAGATTGCGACGTATCGGTTTTCGGAGAGCGTTCAGCTCCTTGTAGAAATCAACGACAGGGACGCCATGCGCGACGCGCTCCTTCTTCGCGTGCCAGAGGCCAAGCCAATCACCGACGGTTAAACCCGCAACTATCGCATCAACGGGACGTTTCTCGAAATGCGCGAGTCGCTCGAAGTGTATGCCGTGCTCCACAAAGAGCTGCGGATTGATCGGCATACGTCCGAGGAACAGTGCGGCTTCCATACTTGCTGTCCACCGCGTGACATTGCCGTCCTGCGTGTATGCCTCTGGAGTGACGGCGATCGGCTGTCCACTCCGAGTCGGTGGTCGAGAGAAGAAATCACTGCTGTGGATAGTGTGCAGGACTCGATAGCCGAGCTCCGTGAGGAGCCGTAGCTTAAGAGGCGCGTCCCATGCGATATTTTGATCACCCGACAAAACAGTCTGTTCGATCACTGCCTCCTCCCTTTCTATAGAGCGTTGCTCTCCTAAAGCTCTGTGGGCTGACAACTGACGGGTGCTGACCCCTTGAGGAAAATGCCCTGGCCTTCATCGATGAAGACCGTGAGCATGTGTTCGTGCATTTTGACCTCCACTGTTTTTTTCCGCACGAGACCTCCCTTGCAGATGAGCCAGGCAGCGGCACAGGCGCCTGTGCCGCAGGAGCGCGTCTCCGCCCCTACGCCGCGTTCAAATGTTCTGGCATAGAGTATGCTGCCACCATCCCGATGGACAACAGTACAGTTTATTCGATTACTGCTAAAGAATGTGCCCCATACGGCGAGCGGTGCCTCCCAAACGTTGCGCACTATTGTGACCGCATGTGGCTCCCCGAGCACTGAATAGAGGCGAAAAAGAGGAAAGTGCGCTGGCACGTGGAGGCCATTCTCGAATCGCGTCGGGATTTCCACAATGTCAATGGGGACCCAGAATCCCCCAGTACTCCGCTCGAGGGAGATAGTCGTACGGTGCGTCTCGATAATTGGTCGCAGACCACTTCGGCGGAGCAGCTCGCCAACGACACGCGCTCCGTTACCGCACATCGTAGAAACCGTGCCGTCTCTCTCGAGGATAGTCATCGCGACACTCGCGTCGGTCTCCGTGGGTGTGAGGACAAGGGCGGAATCGAAATTCCATAGATTTCGCTTTCGTATTCTTTTGTCAAGGAACAGACGGGCATCAAGATCAGAGGGCTGATCCGACCACAGGATGAGAAACGTATTGCCATTTGCTTCACCTCGCCACTGTCGCATGATTCCTCCGTTCAGTATGTTTGTAACAACCGGCTCAAGCGGTCCCTGGTCTGACTGCCGAACAGTACACCGCTCTCGCAAGTGCGAGCGATGTGCTGTATGAGAAGTCAGCCGGTATGTTCCATGCTGTCGTAGCGTGCGTTGTGCTCACCTAAAAAGGCAGCCCAATATTGGTCTCCATAGGAAAAATGCCACCACTCGGACGCAAGATTCACAAAACCCGCACCGGTCATCGCATCAAAAAGAAGACGACGATTTTTTTGCGCTGCGGCAGTGATGTCGCGATGCCACGTGAACGCCCGGTCATCTATCGCGTCCACTGGCGTCCCCATCGGCAGCTCGGTGCCGTTTTTTGACCTCACGAGCGTGAGATCAATCGCACCGCCCGTCGTGTGCGGCGGACAGAGGTCCGGGTCTGCGATAAATTGCGTTACTCTCTCCCACAGCTCTCGTCCGGCGAGGCCTTCTGTGCGCGCTACATCTTTTTTGATTTTTTCAAAATGCGCGCGCTGTAAGGAAAGCGGACGGAATGCGTCTGTGACTTTGAGCATGATTTTCCCGTCGCTCACTCTTATAATTGCCCGCGCGGCATCTCCGAAGCGGCGCGCTGCATCTTGGCGCAACAAGAAACGACATTCGCCAGCACCGTTTACCGCGGCTGCTGGTCTGAATTGATATGGCCACTCCGTGTCAGGCAATTGTTGCCGAACGTCAATCAGCGGCTCACCGCACTCCTTGATGGGGAACGCTGTTGTAAGCATTTCGGGGATATACCAAAATGCCCTCTCTTCCATGGGAAGGGTCCAAAAGTTATGAAGATTTGTGACCGTTTGCATACAAATGCATAAAATGATCCCGGCCTTCTCTTTTGGAGAAGGCCGGGATTTGAGCTTCTGAATTGACTTTGTTTATCGATGCCTGATTGCTCGTACAACCCCAACTTTCTCCTTGGGAATAAGGAGAGTAAAGTAAATGCCACAAACCATCCACATCGCTGTGGCTATATACGAGGTTGCCGCTGGTGTGTCGTCTCTAGACATGTTGAATTTGAGTATAAAGGAACGATAATTTTTGTCAAGTTTTTGTATGCCTGTGGATAACGTATCGATTTGTCTCGCTCTCGGCGTGGGTATCTGGCCGCGACAGCTCTACTCGATCAGCGCGCGGATGTCGTTTTCGGTGAGACGGCAGGAGAATGCGCCGCCCTCCTCGAGGAGGCCATCGAAGCATTTGCGTGCTGTCGTGCGTAGGAGTCGTGCATTGCACGAAACAGTTTTTTTATCTACGCTAGGGAGCATAGCGCCTCGAGCGCACCACGGGCCGTCGTATAGTGGCAGTACACAAGGCTGGGGGTCTTGTTGTGGGAGTTCGATTCTCCCCGGCCCGAACGAGGCCGAGCATCAAAAGATGCGCGGGCGAAGTGAGGGACGGGGAGAATCGAACGCGGAGGGGGTCGGGGAACCTGCTGCGGCCGTGGAGGAAGGCAACGAACGAGCGGAGCGAGTGAGTGTTGGAAAACCGTGGGTTTCCAAAGAGTGAGATAGCGCAGCGTCTCCCCGGCCCGAAACAGTAAAATTCTAAAAAACAGGCTTCAAACAAGTTCCAAATCTCAAAGCTTCAATTTCCAAACCCGAACGTTTGCCGTGTTTGAGATTTAAAAATTTAGAAATTGAGATTTGCTTGGAAATTGTTTTTTTGGAAATTGGAAATTCGTTCTCTAAAAGCTACAAGCTAACAGCTAAAAGCTCGTTCCATGATTACCTTTTACTACCGCACGCTCAAGGAATCACGGCTCGCCGCCCTCCCCGAGTTTCGCGTCGGCGCGTGGGTCTACGTCGAGGCGCCGACCCAAGATGAGCTCGATCGCCTCTCGCGCGAGCTCGGGCTCGACCGCGGACTCCTCACCGACGCGCTCGACCCCTTCGAGGTGCCGCGCGTCGAGCACGACGAGGGCGTCGTCTACGTTTTTACTCGCGTGCCCGATAGCGACGGAGACGAGACGGTGACGGTGCCGCTTTTGATCGCGGTCGGCGAGCAGTTCGTGCTTACGGTCTCGGGTCGCACGCTCCATCTCCTCGAAAGAATACTCTCCGGGAAGATTGACGTCTTTACAACACAAAAGACGAAGGTGCTGCTCCAGATACTCTTCGAGCTTATGCATTCGTATCAGTCGTCGCTCACGGCGATCAACCGTCGCGTGCGCGCGACAAGCGTCAGTCTCGCTCGCGTTTCGAGCGATGACATCCGCCAGTTTGTGGTGTTCGAGATCACGCTCAATGATTTTCTCGATGCTCTCGTACCGACCGGCGCGCTGCTTCGGAATATCGGCACCGGAAAGTTTTTCGGACTTTTTGAAGACGATCGCGAACTCATGGACGACCTCGTGCTCGCGACGGGACAGGGGATCGAGCTCTGCCGGGCGAGCTTGAAGACCATTACGAACATCCGCGGCGGCTACTCAGCGATTGTTACGAATGATCTTAATCGGGTGATCAAGCTTCTCACCGCGCTCACGATTGTGCTCATGATCCCCAATTTAGTCGCGAGTCTCTACGGCATGAACGTGGCGCTGCCGCTTGGCGAAAGTCGCGGCGCTTTTTGGATTATCATGCTCGTGATCGCGTTTGTCTCCGCCGGGGCACTCGGCCTCTTTGCGCGGAATCGGTGGTTGTAACCGAATTGTCTGCGTGATAGCTTGTATATTGGAACAACGTGCGCGCATATTGTCCGTGATGTTATCTGGTATGCGTCGTTGCGGGTACACACGCGAAAGGACCTTATTGTGAGCCTCGCAGGAGTCAGGCAGCGGGTTCGATGTGGTGCGGCGTACACTTTTGTAGGGAGGGTTCGCAGAAACATTCTCGAGCGTGTCAGACATGCTACCGCGCTCTGCATGCTGGCCTACGTCATCGTACTGCAGGTAACAAAGACGAGGAGTAAGTGGATTAGACGCAGTCCACAGCTGCTTCATGCGCTCGCCATCGAAAATGGTGCTGGTGAGACACGATTTTATTATGTTCACTATGCACACCTTGCCCTTCCTGGCACCTATTGCCTCCTCTTGTGTAAGGGGCGGGCAATAGGATTCTGGCGGGAGGCGGACGTGCGTTTTGTGGTTCTTACATGCCGCGCGATGACGGGAATATGGATACCCTATCGCTACATTCCACCACGGGAAGAGAAGACAGTATGAGATAATAGTTTGTACGATGTACCACCTTGTATCGCGGGCCTCCATAGAGAGGCCCGCTCGTTAGTATTACTTATGCTCTCCATTGGCATCGTGGGTCTTCCGAACGTCGGCAAGTCAACGCTCTTTAATGCGCTGACTAAAAAACGCGTGCCTGCGGAAAATTATCCGTTTTGCACGATTGATCCGTCGGTCGGCGTGGTTGCCGTGCCGGATCGGCGACTCGAGCGGCTCGCGGCATTTTCAAAATCGGCGAAAGTGGTTCCTGCCGCGGTTGAGTTTGTGGACATTGCAGGGCTGGTGAAGGGGGCAGCAGAAGGCGAGGGGCTCGGCAATCAGTTCCTCGCGCATATTCGTGAGGTGGACGCGATCGCGCATGTCGTGCGTGTGTTTGAGGACGCGAATATCACGCACGTCGAGGGCAGGATTGACCCGGTGCACGACATCGAGATCATTGAGACCGAGCTTGCGCTCGCGGACGCGGAGACGGTCCGGAAGCGTCGCGCCGGGACTCTGCGCGAGGTCAAGCGCGGGGAGAAGGCGGCGCTTGCGGAGAGCGTCGTGCTGGTGCGGCTTGCCGAGGCGCTCGACAACGGCCGACCAGCCGCATCCATTCTGGTTGCGAAAGACGAAGCGCCGCTTCTCGGCTCGCTCCATCTTCTCACGATGAAGCCCATGCTTTTCGTGCTCAACACGAAGACGGGAAGCGAGAGTGCATCGTTCAGAGTAGCGCAGGAGTTTTTAGCCTCGCGCGGGAATCACGCTGTCATAGTTGACGTCGGCGTCGAGCAGGACATGAGCGATATATTACCGGAGGAGAAAAACATAATGCGCCAGGCATTCGCGCCGACGAGCGACGGGGTAGACGGACTTATTCGCGCCGGCTACGAGCTGCTTGGACTTATTACTTTTTTTACAACCGGCGAGGATGAGACCCGGGGCTGGACGATCCGTCGCGGTGCGAATGCTCCCGAGGCGGGTGCCGCGATCCACACTGATTTTCGCGAAAAATTTATCCGCGCGGAGGTCATCAATTGGAAAGTGTTACTCGACGCCAGCTCCTATGCCGCCGCGCGTGAGCGCGGTCTCCTGCGCACGGAAGGGAAGCTCTATATCGTCGCGGACGGGGATGTGATTGAGTTCAAGATTTGACGCCGATGCGAACCGGATCGTAGCGGATATTATGCGTGGATCGAAGGTAAAAAAATTTGGTTGCGCGGGCTTGTTTGTTCCCGAGCAAGCACCTTCGCAACACCTTAATGGGAACTCCCTACACCGTCTCTGGCGTAGGGAGTTAGTCCGTCTCGTCGTTCGGCCCCTCCATGCTTTTTGAGCCATGGGGGTCGTTTTTACCTTCGATGATCATGCGCTCTGCCTCGGCACACTGCGGGCAGAGATAGCGGCGATCGGAACTTTTGGTGAATGTGGCGCGTGTGAGCATGCTCTCGGCGAGTGAGCGTCGTTTATACGGAGTACTGCAGCCGTCACAGAGTGCAATGCGGAATTGTTTTTGCCGCTTGTGCACGATATAGGCTACGGCAGCCCCAACGACGCCTATAAACACTAACGCTACAAGCAAAAACAGTGGCCGAAAAAAAAGTAGTTGGAGTAGCGGGTCCATCGTCTACAGCTCCTCTGTGCCATTTTTTTATCCTCTCTACGCATAATGTGTCATCTGGGCGACTTTTTTGCAAGTGGGATATGTACGGTGTATAATGGACGCATGAAACATCGCACATCGCCCAAAGACTTTTTCCTCTATCTTGCCGCGCTCGTTGCGCTCTACACAGTGGTCGTGAGCGTGCTCAGGCTGTGGTTTGAGATTATCAACACGATATTTCCTGACCCACTCGAGTACCACTACGGATTTGCCGACGGCACGCTCCGCGCCGCGATGGCGGCGCTTATCGTCGTCTTTCCGCTCCACCTCTACCTCGCGCGCCTCTGGAATGCTCTCATGCGTCGCGAGCCAGAGAAGAGCGAGCTCTGGGTTAGGAGATGGTTCGTTTACCTCACGCTCTTTGTCGCAGGAGTCACGCTCGCCGTTGACCTCATTGTGCTTATTGATCGATTTCTCGGCGGGGAGCTTACCACGCGCTTTGTCTTCAAGGTGATTGCCGTATTCATCGCGGCAGGAGCGGTTTTCGGCTACTTTCTCTATGATCTGCGGCGCGATGTCGCGCGGCCCGATCGGCGGCTCAAGCTCTTTGCTGTCGCGGCGTCATCTGTCGTCCTTGGTTCAATTATCGGCGGATTTCTCGTAATCGGTTCGCCGAAGGAAGCGCGCGACCGGCGCTTTGATGACCAGCGGACGAGTAATCTCCAGGAGATTCAGTGGCAAGTTATTGAGCACTGGAGGCAGCGACGCTCTTTGCCCCCGGACCTTGCGGCTCTCACGGAAATTTTCGGCTATGTGCAGCCGCTTGATCCCGCAACAACCCGTCCGCCGTATGAATATCGCGTCACTGGACCGAACTCATTTGAGCTCTGCGCGATGTTTAGCTTGCCAAGCGGGAGTGCCTCGCCAAAGGGCGCCCCGTATGCCCGCTACCCCGCTGCCCCCGAGCCGGCCTCGATCTATGTGGACCGCGTGGACGAGAAATTTTTCGTGAAAGGTTCTTCGTGGGAGCACGAGGCGGGGAGAGCATGTTTTGAGCGGGTGATTGAAATCGTAGAAAAAGCGGAGACAGACGTAAAAAAGAGGTAAAGAGGAATGCGTTCATATAATCACATAGCTATTGAGCCGAAGTGGCAGAAGAAATGGGGGGAAGATCGGCTGTACGAAACTCCTGGTGCTGTTTCGGGGAAAGAAAATTACTACCTCCTTACCGAATTTTCCTACCCCTCCGGCACGCTTCACGTGGGACACTGGTACGCGTTTGCCGTGCCGGATATTTTAGCGCGAAAAAAAAGAATGGAAGGGTACAATGTGCTTTACCCGGTCGGCTTTGACGCGCTCGGGCTTCCTGCCGAGAATGCGGCGATCAAGCGCGGCATTGATCCGCGGCAGTGGACCTACGGGAACATCGCCCACATGCGCGAGCAGCTCCGCTCGATGGGTAACTCGTTCGACTGGTCGCGCGAGGTGGTGACCGCCGACCCGGAATATTACCGCTGGACACAGTGGCTTTTTCTGAAGCTATTTGGCGCTGGGCTTGCGGAGCGAAAAAAGGCGCCAGTCAATTGGTGCCCGAGTTGCGAGACCGGTCTTGCGAATGAGCAGGTGCTCAAGCAACAGCGGACAGCGAACGACGGACAACTAATTACGGTATCTGTATGCGAGCGATGTGAGACTCCGGTTGAACAGCGGGAGCTGGAGCAGTGGTTTTTGAAGATTACGAAATACGCGGATCGGTTGCTCGATGACCTTGCGGGGCTCGACTGGCCCGAGGAGATCAAGGAGGCGCAGCGGAATTGGATAGGGCGCTCGGAAGGAGTCGTGATTAAATTCGAAATCCGGAGCACGAAATCCGAAACAAATTCAAAATCAGAAATTCAAAATTCAAAACACGCCCCAGTTACCAGTTACCAGTTACCAGTCCCTTCCGTCGAAGTTTTTACAACGCGTCCCGACACACTCTTTGGCGCGACGTATCTCGTGCTTGCGCCGGAGCATGCATTCATATCAGAAATTAAAGATCAAAAATCAAAATTACAATTTCAAATTCAAAATGGAGAAGAAGTAGAGGCGTATATTGAACGCGCGCGAAACAAAACTGAGCTTGAACGCGTGGTGGAGCGAGGCGAAAAAACGGGCGTTGAGCTTAAGGGCATCACGGCGGTCAATCCTGCAAACGGCGAAGAAATTCCAGTGTGGATTTCTGATTATGTGCTCGCGCACTACGGTACCGGGGCGATTATGGGCGTCCCTGGGCACGATGAGAGAGATTTTGCATTTGCACGATTACACGATCTTCCCATTAAGATGGTTGTGTGTCCGCACTATCCGACACCGACCTGTCCGGTGCTCGACCATGCGTATACGGGAGAGGGGCACCTCGTCGGCTCTGGAGAGTTTGACGAACTGCCGAGTGGTGAGGCGCGCCGCGCGATTACCAAGCACGTCGGGGGGACCATGACCGCGACGTACCGCTTACATGATTGGCTTATTTCTCGTCAGCGGTATTGGGGCTGTCCGATACCGATTGTCTATAATCCGGAGGGGAAGGCGCACCCGGTTCCGGAAGAACACCTGCCGTGGCTTCTGCCCGATGACGTTACAGATTTTACGCCGAAAGGGACGTCGCCCTTGGGTACGTCGCAAGAACTTGTCGCCCGCACCGAGCGCATCTTTGGAAAAGGCTGGCGGCCGGAGATAGACACACTCGATGCGTTCGTTGACTCATCGTGGTATTTTTTGCGCTACCTTGACCCGCATAATGATCGCGAATTTGCATCGCGGGACGAGCAGGCGCTCTGGATGCCGGTTGACCGTTACTCCGGGGGCGCGGAGCATACGACGATGCACGTTCTCTATTCGCGATTTTTTTATAAGGCAATGCACGACCTCGGGTTGGTCGCGTCGCGAGAAGCGCGAGGAGGGTCTGACCCTCCTCAACAGCCAAGGAGGGTCAGACCCTCCTTGGCTACTTCAGAACCGTACGCGGTACGGATGAACCGCGGTCTCGTGCTCGGCACCGACGGCAGGAAGATGAGTAAGCGTTGGGGCAACGTAATAGATCCGGATGCGGAGGTCGCGCGGGTTGGAGCGGATGCGGTGCGAATGTATCTTGCGTTTATCGGCCCGTACAACGAGGCGGGGCATTACCCGTGGCAGACGGGGGGACTTATCGGAATGAGAAGGTTTCTTGAGAAGGTGTGGAAACTAAAATCAAAAATCAAAAATCAAAAATCAAAATTACAACTCAAAAGTGAAAATGTTCGTCAACTCATCCACAAAACTATTCGGAAAGTTGGCGATGATATCGAGGCGTTTAAGTTCAATACCGCGCTCAGCGCATTGATGATATTGGTCAACGCGTTTGAGAAAGAGGAGGAGGTCGGGCGAGAGCACTACGAGACGCTGCTCGTGCTCCTCGCGCCGTTTGCGCCGCACCTCGCGGAGGAGCTCTGGGAGAGCATGGACCAGAGGGGCTCGATCCATAGTGAGCCGTGGCCTACTTACGACCGCCAACTGCTTGGGGTCGAGCAGCGCATCGTGGTACAGGTTGACGGCAAAGTGCGCGCGACGTTCGAGAGCGTCGAGGATCTCGACGAGGCGGCGATTGTTGCCCGCGCGCAGGTGCTCCCAGCCCTCGAAAAGTACCTTGCGGGTAGGAAAATCCGGCGTACTATCTATATCTCCGGCCGTCTGCTTAATATCGTGCTCGAGTGACGCGTCGTCTGTCCGGCACGTCTCTACTTTCCACTTTCTACTCTCCACCTTCTCGCATGTTTGACTTGCAAGGACAAGAATGGTAGTGTAGGGTATATATTGTGGGCAATGGTCAAGCAAACACATGCCGAATTTCCAAGCTCCAGATGCACAATTTCCAAGCAATTTCCAAATCTCAAAGCTCTAATTTCCAAACCTGAACGTTTTCCGAGTTTGAGATTTGAAAATTTGGAAATTGAGATTTGCTTGGAAATTGGTTACTTGGAAATTGGAAATTTATTCGTGGTATGCTTCAAAAACAAACTATAAAACTTGGCTTTCGTCCCGCAGCGGTGGGCCGCCGGATGCTTGAGGTGCTTCCGGAGCGCTCGCGCGATGTTCTGGTAAGCCGTTTCGGGCTTGCGGAAAACCCCGAGCGCATGACGCTCGAGGCGATTGGCGATGTCTACGATGTCACGCGCGAGCGTATCCGCCAGATCGAGAACCACGCGATCGCTCTGGTGCGCAAGTCGGATGCGCTCCGGCGTGAGGGCGTCGTGTTTGATGAGCTCCACAAAACGATTGACGAGCTCGGCGGCCTCGTCGCCGAGCGCGAGCTCCTTCCGCTCCTCGGCCGGGACGAGAGTGCGCGCAATCACATCCATTTTCTCCTCGTGCTCGGTGATCCGTTCGTGAAGCTCAAGGAAGACGATGAATTCCACCATCGCTGGCACGTCAGCACAGCGCGGGCAGAGGCGGTCGAGACAGCGCTCCGTGCCTTGGCCGAGCGGCTAGAGAGAAGCGACCTCGTATCAGACTCAGAGCTCGTTAGTATGTTTCTCGAGGAGCTCCGTAGCGCCTCAGTGCTCGAGCCGCGGGAGGATGTCGCGCGCCGGTACCTCGGCGTCTCAAAGATGATCGGCCGCAATCCCCTCGGCGAATGGGGCCACGCGCGCTCGAGCGGTGTGCGCGTGAAGGGCGTGCGCGACTTTGCCTATCTGGCGATCCGCCGGCATGGTTCCCCCATGCACTTTACGGAAGTTGCGCGGGAGATCACGCGGCTCTTCGGCCGCGCGGCGCACGAGGCGACGTGCCACAATGAGCTCATCAAAGATTCGCGGTTCGTGCTTGTCGGCCGCGGGCTCTACGCACTCTCCGAGTGGGGCTACGCTGGCGGCGTCGTACGCGACGTGATTCGCGCGGTGATTGAGCGCTACGGCCCCCTGCCGCGCGCTGAGCTTGTCGAGAAGGTGCTGAAGGAACGTTACGTGAAAGAGAACACCGTCGTCGTCAACCTCGAAAACCCGAAGTACTTCAAGAAGAGTGCGGAGGGGATGTACACATTCGTTTCGTAAAAGTGATGAGAAAGTGTGCGCCGCTCTTTTGGTCTTCGGTGCTGTGTAGTCGTGCGTGGTTCGAATTTTCAATTTTCAATTTTCAATTTTCAGTGAATTTCCAATGATTCAATGACGGGCGGCGTCGTGTTTGAAAATTTGGTAATTGAAAATTGATTGAAAATTGAGCATTGAAAATTTGGTACGCTGTGTGAGGCTCACGGCTATGTCGCATTTTGAAAGCGCCCACGTTCAGGACATTTTTTGTTCTTTCTATGCTCCAGCAACCCAACCTCTTCGCCGTCTTCCAGAATGAGATCGTCGCGAAGATGCTCGACATCTTGTTCGTCGCGGCGCCGATCTGGCTGCCGATTCTCCTCTTTGCCATCTTCTGGCGCCTGTGGACGGTCTATACGTTCATCTGGGCCGAGCACAAGCAAGGACATACACTCCTTGAAATCAGGCTCCCCCGCGAGGTCTCACGGACCCCGCTTGCGATGGAGATCATACTCTCGACGCTCCATATAACCTCAGGGGAGAGCACGTTCATCGAGCGCTACTGGCTTGGCAAGCGGCGTCCGTGGTTTTCGCTCGAGATCGCCTCGATCAGGGGTGAGCTGCATTTCTTCATCTGGACGCGTACTTTTTTCAAGCCGATTGTCGAGAACGCAGTTTATGCGCAGTACCCGGAGGTGGAGATCTACGAGGTCGAGGATTATGCCTCCGAGCTGCGCTACGACCCCGAGACGATCTCTGCATGGGGCATTGAGTTCATGTTCACGAAGCCGGATCCGTATCCGATAAAAACATATGTTGACTATGCGCTCGACAAGCGCGGCGAGAAGGAAGAGTTCAAAAGCGACCCTATTACCGCGCTACTTGAGTACTGTGGCTCTTGCGAGCAGAGCGGGCAAATTTGGATTCAAATTTTGATTCAGTCGCACAGGAGAGACAAGCCGCAGGTAGGGACGCTCTTCGGAAAAACGACGTGGAAACAGGAGGCAGAAGCGCTTGCGGACAAAATTTTGCGGCGTGATCCGAAGACGAAGATCCCGATTACAAGGATCAAGGTTGGAGAGTTCGCGTTCCCCGGCTCGCCGATCCTCACCGATGCCGAGAAGCATGTGGCAGAGTCGATCCTGCGCAGTGTCGACAAGCTTGCGTTTAATGTCGGTATCCGCGGCATCTATATAGACAAGACGGAATCATTCAAACCAGTTTATATCCTGGGGCTTATCGGCTGCCTCAAACAGTTCAATACGGTCGAACTCAACGGTTTTGCGCCGGCGCTCCGCTGGGGCTATGGGTTCACCTACCCGTGGGAATTCGAGAAGCTTCGCTTGCCGCGTCATATGCGCAGATTGATCCGCTATTACCGCGAGCGCGCCTATTTTCATTCGCCCTATCGTCAGCGGCCGCTCGTCATGACGACCGAGGAGCTTGCGACTCTCTACCACTTCCCGGGCGGCGTTGCGATGACGCCGACTTTGGGACGTGTGATGTCGCGTAAGGCCGAGCCGCCGGGGAACCTACCGACCTAATGCATCTGTATCTTGTATTTGGCATACAGAAGATTGAAATTGAAATGAACATAGGAATTACGCGTCTGTCATGTTTTTCTGTCCAACATCCGATGTCCCCCATCGTGCGAAAATTCCAAGCTCCAAAAAACAAGCTCCAAACAAATCACAATACTCAAAATCAAATTTCCAAACACGGACTGCGGCGTGTTTGTGATTTGAGATTTGAATCATTGGAATTTGTTTGGAATTCGATCTATCCGTATGTTTCGACTTGAAATGTTTCTCCGCTTCCTAAGGCGTATAACCCCTCGCACGCTCCGCTGGCTTTGGCGTGATCCGCCGCATTTTGCTGCCACGGCAGCGGTGCTGCTCTCACTCGTCGGGTATCTTTTTTTTGTCCGGGCACCTGCACACTTTCCCGTGGGGTCGATCGTGATGATCCCGAAGGGCCTCACGCTTCATGAGGCGGGAGTGGTGCTCGAGAATGCGCAGGTCATTCGTTCGCCGCTCCTCCTGCGCCTCGTCCTCGCGCTCTCGGGGAGTGAGCGCGCGGTGATAGCAGGAGATTACTTTTTTAGCATGCGAAGCAATATCTTCGGCATTGCACGGCGTATCAGAGGCGGCGAATACGGACTTGCTCCGGGACGCGTGCTGGTACAGGAAGGCGCGACGCGCTCCGAGATCGCCGAGATTCTTGCCGCCAAATTTGGGCGCTTCGACCCCACGCGATTCATCGAAATTACCCTAGGCGCGGAGGGCTACTTGTTTCCGGACACGTACTTTTTTCTTCCGACCGTGAGCGCGGAGGAGGTGGCGCGAGTGATGCGCGAGCAGTTTGATGCGCGTATCGCTTCTCTTGCACCGGAGATTGAGGCGTTCGGCAGGCCGCTTGCGGACATTATCACCATGGCATCGCTCATTGAGAAAGAAGCGCACGATCTTGAAACCATGCGCCGCATCGCAAGCGTTCTGTGGAATCGGATGGAGGTGGGCATGCCGCTTCAGGTGGACGCAGCGTTTCTCTATATTAACGGCAAAAATACGTTCGAGCTTACCCACGACGACCTCGCCACCACGTCGCCCTATAACACCTACAAGCACATCGGCCTTCCCCCGGGGCCGATTGCAAGCCCGGGACTCGGGGCCATTGAGGCTGCCGTGACGCCAGTTGAGACCGACTATCTTTTTTACCTTTCAGATCGCTCGGGGCACACCTACTTCGCCCGCACCTTCGACGAGCACAAAGTGAACAGACGGTTGTACCTTGATTAAATTAGGCCCCGTCCATAAATAGTTCCCCTACTATCGTGCTGCATAGCATGGCCTGATGCAGCTTGGCGTGGAATGAGCGAATCCGAAACCCGATTGGGATACAATAATGACGAGTACAGATACTTTCACACCGTAATGCATGGTTGCGTAAGGTGAGTGAGTAATTATAGAATTTATAACTGTATAGACGCGTGAGGTATTGTGTGCACGGCGCATGGGTTTTCTTTTGGTTATTTTTACGTTCGTCTTCGGCGCGATTGTGGGGAGTTTTCTCAACGTGGTCGCGCTGCGGTACAATAGCGGCGTGACGCTCGGAGGGCGCTCGCGGTGTTTTTCTTGCTCGGCGATCCTCGCATGGTTTGATCTTGTACCTGTTGTGAGCTTCATCGCGCTCCGCGGCCGGTGCCGGAGGTGTGGGAGCGCGATCTCGTTGCAGTATCCGGTTGTAGAGCTGATAACGGGGGTTGTATTCGCGCTCGTTTTGAATCATGAATTAGGAATCATGAATTATGGAGCCGCGTTTTCGGCATACTTCATACTCCATACCGCCTACTTCATGGCGATATTCAGTCTCCTCATCGCGATTTCCGTCTACGATCTCCGCCACAAAATTATCCCGAACGGGCTCGTATACCTTTTCTCCGCCCTCACATTTTCAAAACTTTTGATAGAACTTGCGTCGTCAAATCCCCAGCTACTAGTTACTAGCTACCAGTTACTAGCGTCCGGTCCTCTCCTCGCCGCTCCGTTTGCGGCCCTTTGGCTCCTCTCAGGTGGCCGGTGGATGGGGCTCGGCGACGCGAAGCTCGCCCTTGGCATCGGCTGGCTCCTCGGATTCTCCACGGGGATTGCTGCGCTTGTGCTCTCCTTCTGGATCGGCGCGGTTGTCTCCCTCGGCATTCTTCTCGCCGAGCGCGCGCGTTTGTTTTCGTCGCGCGAAGATTTTACAATGAAGAGTGAGATTCCGTTCGGGCCGTTTCTCGTGGCGGGAACTTTTTTAGCGTGGTTTTTTGGACTTGACGTAGCAGCGTTGGTATGGTGGTTTTAAGTGAACGAGCTGTTAGATTTTAGAAGCTTTGAACGACTACGTCGCAACGCGCGCCGACCATAGTCTCCCTAAAAGCTAACAGCTATAAGCTAAAAGCTTGTGGTCGGAAGCCGACTTTTAACACTGTTCTTCATGGCCTCTTTATTATGTGCACCAGATATAAACGAGAACATCCACGGGGCTTTACCCTCCTCGAAACCCTCATCGCGATTTCGATTTTCGTGATCATTGCCGGCACGCTGATCAGCCAGAACCGGATTTTCCAGAGCAATGTTGAAACGGGCAACCTTGCCTACGAGATCGCGCTTGCGATACGCGAGGCGCAGGTCCTCGGTCTCGGCGTGCGGCAGTTCGGCGGTGTGTTCACCACGGCATATGGCATACGTCTTGAGGAACCGAATACCAATTCCGCTTCGTTTATACTATTTTTGGATCGTACGTCGGTGAGCAATCCTGCCTCGAATGTGCGTTATGATGGTCCTACTATTGACCCCACGGTGGAGACGTTCGAGCTTCGCGGAGGAAACCAGATTGTTGAAGTGTGCGGCACAAGATTTAATGGATCGTCGCACTGCAGTACCCTCAGTGGTGGGCCGCTTCGGTGCCTGACTATTGTATTTCAGCGACCTGACCCTGCCGCAAAGATCGGCACTCGTATTGGCGGCGGTGGTCCTCCGTGTGGTAACACTGGCGGATCATTTCAATTTGATGGCCTGCGCGCGAGTGTCCGCATCCGCTCGCTCGGCGACGTAGACTATACCGTCGAGGTGACGGATACGGGGCAGATTTCGGTACGGCAATGAGCGTAAAATGTAACGTGCAAAGCGAAAAGCGGAAAGTGTAAAACAACACAGTAAAATTTCAATTTCTAACCCGCAAGCTCCAGATAAACTCCAAGCTCCAACCAACAATTTCCAAACAAATCTCAAATTCCAATACTCCAAATCTCAAACACGCACGTCGTGTTTGGGGATTGGATTTTGATTAGGGTGATTTGTTTGGAGACGGGTTTTTTGGAAATTGGAGATTCACTGCGTCCTTTAGACGAGCAGACCATCTATGACATTTCTTTTCAAAAACGATAGCCGCGGTTTCTCCCTCATCGAGCTTCTCGTCGCGTCTAGCATTTTTATCGTCGCGTCGTTTATCGGCGTGTCGTCGACCTTGGTGGTCGTGGATGCGAACCGGAACGCTCGCGCGATTTCGATTGTGATGAGCAATCTCGATTTCGCGCTCGAAGAGATGGTGCGCAACGGCCGGACCGGCATCAGTTACCACTGCGGTGGGGGAGATTTTACTGTGGAGCAGGATTGCCCGGACCTGCTGGCGGGCGACAGCACGTTTGCGTTTTTCGAGACGCGCACGGACGCAACATGGGTCTATCGCCTGTGGCCGCACCCGAATGGGAACCCCGGCGACTGGGAGATGCAAAAGTCGAAGAATGCAGGCGTGAATTTTAGCGCGGTCACTTCGCCTGAAATCGTGATAAAGTTGCTCCGATTCTATATCACTGGCACCACGGTCGCTGACCTCGAGCAGCCGCAGGCCTTGATCGTGATAGATGGCTTTGTCGAGCCGACGGGGCATCCCGAGCTCCGAGCAGACTTCGCGCTCCAGTCCACGGTTGTGCAGCGTATTCCCGACATTTAACTATGCGTTTCCACTTTCCTAAACGTGGTTTCACTTTGATTGAAACGATCGTCGCACTTGCGGTACTCCTCGCCGCGATTACCGGGACGCTGACGCTGTTCACCCAGGGGCTCGAGGTCACCGGCCTTGCCCGCGGCACGATCACGGCATTTTATCTGGCGCAGGAGCCGATCGAATACATCCGCCGCGTGCGTGACGAGAACCGCCTTGCACTTATAGTGAATGGCGAGGTACGCGACTGGCTTCTTGGTGTCCGTGCGGCGTGCGTCGACGGCGCTCCGTGCACCGTAGATGTTGCGAACGATACGATCGTGAGCTGTGGAGGGGTCTGTTCTGTACTTCTCGCGCGTGCCGACGGTATTTATAATTATGATACCGGCGCACCGAGCGGCTTCACACGCACGACGACTGTTACGGAAACGATTATTGGCGCGCGACGGGAAGCGCTGATCGACGTTGTTGTGTCGTGGAACCGCGGGAACATAGCGCGATCATTCCGACTAAAGGAGACGATTATGAATTGGTAGTGCGGTCAATTTTCAATTTTCAATGAGCAATTTTCAATAAATTTTCAATGTGTCAATGACTGAGTGGCGAACGACGTCGTGTTTGAAAATTGGTTCATTGAAAATTGATTGAAAATTAGAAATTGAAAATTATCATATTACAGACCTATATATGCGCATTTTTTGCAGTAAAATTCATACGAGCGTGATACCGCGGTGTACGTCCTGCGGCTTCACCCTCCTCTTCGCGGTACTTACTTCCTCGCTTCTGATGATCATCGGTTTTTCCGTTTTTCGTCTCACCCTGAAGGAGGCGCAGCTCACGACAACGGTGAAAGATTCACAACGCGCTTTCTACGTTGCGGACGTCGGCATCGAGTGCGCGCTCTACTGGGATTTTCAGACGGTCCGGAGCGCGTTCGATCCGACCGATACCGTACCGCACGACATCGAGTGTATCGGCGTGTCGCACACGATTACCGGCAACGGCGGGCCGGCGCAGATCTTCCCCCCCTTCCCCTTCGCGACCGCAGACTATTGTCTTGAACTCTCGGTCGAGAAGCAGCCGGGTCCGCCGCCAAAAACGATTTTGCAGTCCCGGGGCTTTAGCGACTGCAACCCGTCGAACCCGCGACGGGTTGAGCGGGCGATTGACGTTACCTATACGAATTAGGGACCGTGGATTACGAAATCCGAGACTTCGATGTCCCCCGTCGTACGAAAACTCCAAGCTCCAACCCACAAGCTCCAAACAAATCTCAATACACAAATTCCAATTTCCAAACACGGACTGCGACGTGTTTGGAAATTGGAATTTGGTTGGAAATTGTTGGTTGGAAATTGGAGCTTCGTCGTGGTCTGACATCGGATGTCTCCGTCGGCAATTTCGTCGTTCACGGTTTAATGACTCATCCACCCTTTACTTTCCACCCGCTACTTTCTCGTGCTACCGTGTACCTATGATTGATCGCATTGAAGTGGAACGTCTCGCGGCGCTTTCGCGGATCGCGATTACGCGCGAGGAGGCCGAGCGCCTCGGCAAAGATATTGAAAAAATTATTCACTACGTCTCTGAAATTCAAGAGGCAGGGATTGACGTCGAGCCGGAGCCGGAGACGGGTGTCGTGCATAACGTGCTGCGTGAGGATGGCGCGGCGCACGAGGGTGGTATGTTTTCCGAGCGGTTGCTTGGGGCGGCGCCGCGGCGGGAGGGGAGGTTTGTTAGGGTGAAGAGAATTTTATAGCGCGTGCCTTGTATTTTGTATCGTGTATCTCGTATTTTTTATACGGCGCACAAGATACAAAATGCAAGATACAATGCGGCACTTCAGTTTTTATGTCAATCACCATAAACGATCTTACCGTCACCAAAGCACAGCAGCACCTTGTCAACAAGGACTTTTCCGCGCACGAGCTGGCGGAGGCATACCTTAAGGTCATAGAAGAGAAGAATGAATCGCTTAGAGCGTACATCGAGGTGTTTGATGACGTGCTTTTGCAGGCGGATGCGGCAGACGAGACGCTGGCGCGGGAGGGGGAGCGTGCGCCTGCGCTCACCGGCATTCCGATTGCGGTGAAGGATAATATTTTGATTGAAGGTCGCCGCGCGAGTGCCTGCTCTCGGATGCTCGAAGAGTATGTCGCGCCCTACGACGCCACGGTGACTCAGAAGCTGAGGGCCGCGGGCACGATTTTTCTCGGCCGCACAAATATGGACGAGTTTGCGATGGGGAGTTCAACTGAGCGATCCTGTTATGGCCCGACTCGAAACCCGCTCGATCCGACGCGCGTGCCCGGCGGCTCCTCGGGTGGCAGCGCGGCGGCGGTCGCAATGGGCGGCTGTCTTGCGGCGCTCGGATCGGACACCGGCGGCTCGATTCGCCAGCCAGCAAGTTTCTGCGGCGTCGTGGGGCTCAAGCCCACCTATGGGGCAGTCTCGCGCTCGGGCCTCATAGCGATGGGTTCTTCGCTCGATCAGATCGGGTCGATCACAAAGACCGCTCGCGATGCGGAGCTTTTTTTTGCTGTGTCGCGCGCTCGCGATCCGCTTGACAGCACGACGCTTCTCGATGATGTCGCGCCTGATCGCGCCAGCGTGGCGCCGCGTGTTATCGGGGTGCCGCGGCATTTTATGGAATTTGGGCTTGACCCTGCAGTCGCGCGTGCTTTTGAGGACGCTCTCGAGCGCTTCCGCGAGCTCGGCTACGAGGTGCGCGACATTGAACTGCCGCATGTGCGCTACGCACTTGCCTGCTACTACATCATTATGCCCGCCGAGGCGTCAACGAATCTCGCGCGTTACGATGGCGTGCGCTATGGGCTCCACGTGGACGGTGAGAATCTCCTCGACGACTATATGCGTTCGCGTTCTGCCGGTTTCGGCGAAGAGGTGCGGCGGCGCATTATCCTCGGTGCCTATGTGCTTTCCGCGGGCTACTATGATGCGTACTATAACCGCGCGGTTGCGCTGCGCCGGATGATTCGGGATGAATGCGCGCGGGTTTTCGAGAGTGGCGTCAGTGTCATTGCGACGCCGACAACGCCGACGCCCGCCTTTCGGCTGGGCGCGAAGACGAGTGACCCCGTTGCGATGTACCTCGCTGACCTCTTCACCGTGCCAGCAAACATCGCGGGTCTTCCAGCACTCTCTATCCCGATGGGCGATGTACCATACGAGGGCGCGACGCTGCCGGTGGGACTTCAGTTGATGGCGGGGCATGGGCAGGAGAGCACACTTTTTGATGCGGGCAAGGCATTTCTCGGAGAGTAAATCAACGATGCAAAGCGCAAACAACAACACAAAATTTTCAAGCTCCAGTCCACGTAAACTCCAAGCTCCAACCAACAAGTTCCAAACAAATTTTAAATTCCAATGCATCAAATCCCTGCCTGCGGCAGACAGGTTAAATACGAATGCCGTGTTTGGAAATTGGATTTTGAGTATTGAAATTTGTTTGGAGACGGGTTTTTTGGAAATTAGAAATTGGAAATTGCGCACGCTATGCCTTCTCTCAACCCCGATTTCATCTTCTACCACCTGTACGCCGTTCTCTCCGATCCGTCGTTGCTCTCTCCTGTCAACCTGCTCCGGGCGATTGCGCCGTATTCAATCGGGCTGTCGCTCATATTGGCAACACTCATTACGTATTCGATTATTCGAATCACGCAGATGCGCACGGAGGAGCGCGAGATCCTGCGCGTGCATCACGAGGAGGTTCACCGCGCGAGAGCCGGCGCGGTGCGCAATGAAAAATGGCAGCGCGTGCTCGCGCATATCGCCTCACCGAACCAGAGCGACTGGAGGCTCGCGATCCTTGAGGCCGACATTATGCTCGAAGAGATGATGAGCGGATTGGGTTACCACGGCGAGACGCTTGCGGATAAGCTGAAGTCGGTCGAGAAGAGCGACTTTCTCACGATTGAGAGCGCGTGGGAAGCGCATCGTATCCGCAACGAGATTGCGCATGCCGGCGGCGACTTCCTGCTCTCCGAGCGCGAGGCAAAGCGCGCGATTGATCTCTACCGGCAGGTGTTTGATGAGTTTCGGTGTATCTAGAAAGTAGAAAGTGGAGGGTAGGTGGTAAAGACTGGCAAGTGGTGCGCAGTGGGCCTGTTAAGACGTGACTTCTTCATATAATGAGGGGTTTTAGAGACTAGGTATGGCGGTGCCAATTTCTATTGCAGGCAGTGCCAAAACCATCGGCGGCGATGGCGTTTTTGTTATTGCGGAAATTGGGAAGAATTTTATCCAGACGGAAGAAGAGCGGCCGCGGGAGGAGTATCTCGCGAACGCAGTCGCGCTCATTGACGCGGCGGCGGAGGCGGGGGCGGATGCGGTGAAGTTTCAAACCCATGAACTTGAGGACGAGTTCATGCCCGGGCTTACGGTCGTCTCGCCGCATTTTAGCGGCTCTGACCGCTACCGCTGGATTAAGCGAAATATGGAGGCGACGCCGCCTGAGTTCTGGCATGCAGTCAAGGCGCGCGCTGAGGAGCGCGGGCTCGTGTTTTTCTCGACGCCGATGAGCCGCAGGGCCGCGGAGAGGCTCCAGAGCCTCGGCGTCCCTATTTGGAAACTGGGGAGCGGCGACGTGCAAGATTACGCGACCCTCGACTTCATAGCGAGCACCGGAAAACCGCTCATCATTTCAACCGGCATGGTGGGGCTTGCGGAGCTGAGCGAGC
Organism: bacterium; assembly: GCA_030697645.1. Taxonomy (NCBI): domain Bacteria; species bacterium. The sequence continues at coordinate 49,892 of JAUYPI010000016.1, forward strand.
TTGTCGCGCACATTCGCTCGCTCAGGGTTCCACTTGTGGTGCTTTATTGTATCAGCCAGTACCCGGCACCTGCGGAATATTTTAACCTTGCCACGATTGAGAGCTTGCGCGAGGAGTACCCCGACGTTGTTATCGGCTTTTCTGATCACTCACTCGGAGAGAGCATTGCTCTCGCCGCGGTGAAGCTCGGCGCTCGGGTCATTGAGAAACATTTTTCGTTTTCTCGCGAGCTGTGGGGTGCGGATCATAAAGTGTCGATGACGCCTGACGAATTCGCGCTCATGGTGCGTGCGATCCGATCTGGCAGTTACAAAAGCATCGACCCGTCCCCCTACTATGGTTCGTGCGATCGTGAGCTTGAGGGCGCGAATAATAAATTCCGGCCGTATTTTAATAAGGCGCTCGTCGCCGGTTGCGACATGCCGGCAGGTACGGTGATTACAAAAAAAATGATCTACGCGATGCGGCCGAAGATGTATATCGACGGCCTCGCGGCGAATAGGTTTTATGAGGTGGTGGGGAAGAGGGCGGCGCGCGACATGAAGAAATATCAGCCGGTCAAGACGGACGACCTTGCGTGAATTTTCAATTTTCAATTTCTAATTTTCAATCAATTTTCAATTACTCAATTTTCAAACACGACGTCGTCCGTCATTGAGCCATTGACACATTGAAAATTTATTGAAAATTGATAATTAAAATTGGAAATTATTATAAGCACGGTGTCTGGCTTTTTGATACCTGGCATTGTTACGCATATGCGTAAAATCTGTTTCGTCATCACCTCCTTCATCCACTACGCCCGCAATCTCCTCATCCTCGAGGAGCTCTCTCGTCGCGCGGACGTCGAGCTCCACGTCGTCGTCGGCGGCACGGCGCTCCTCACAAAGTACACGCCGCGCTACGCGCAGGTCAGAGCGATGCTTGAGCAGGACGGAATTGAACATATCCACGAGCTTTATTTTGCGCTCGAGGGCGACAACAGGGTGGTGAAAGCGAAGACCGCAGGCCTCGGTATCGTCGAGTTCGCAACGATGTTCAATGATTTGAAACCCGATCTGGTCGTCGTGCGGGGGGATCGCTTCGAGGTGCTCTCGGCCGCGACCGCCGCGGCGTACATGAATATCCCGCTCGCACACATCGAGGGCGGGGACATTACCGGCACGCTCGATGAGAGCGTGCGGCATGCGATTACGAAACTCGCGCACCTTCACATCGCGACGAATGAGGCGGCGCGGGAGCGACTTCTCAGGATGGGTGAGGACCCGCGCTCTGTGTTCAACTTTGGTAGTCCCGATGTCGAGGTGGCTCGGACATTCGCTCGTGCGGAGAGTGGCGCGAGTGAGCTCTCGACGACGGGGAGCGGTGCCCTATTTGACCCGGGGGAGGATTTTGTGATGGTGATGTACCACCCGGTCTGGAGCGAGGCGCTCGAGGGCGGCACGCTCGCGCGCCGCACCGAGGAGTTGCTCGGCGTGGTGCATACGCTCGGCATCCCGACGCTCTGGTTTTGGCCAAACGCCGATGTCGGGAGCGAGGAAATTTCGCACGCCCTCCGCGTCTTTCACGACCAGACGGAGGGGCATCGTATTCGTTTTATGCGATATCTCCCGCCGCGCTCCTTCATCTCGCTCCTGGCGCGCTCACGACTTCTTGTCGGCAATTCGTCGGCTGGCATTAAAGAGTGCTCATACCTCGGCATTCCTGTGGTGAACATTGGCTCGAGGCAGCGTGGCAGGATGCGCGCGGAGAATGTGTGTGATGTCACCGAGGAGTCGGACGCGATCCGCTCTGCGATCGAGGAGCAGCTTGCGGCAGGCCGCTACGCGCCCTCCGAGCTCTACCACGCTGATGGAACGGCCCAGAACATCGCTGCCACGCTCGCGAGCGCTCCGCTCTGCACGGAGAAGCGATTTTTTGAGTGACTATTTTTCAAGGGCAAAAAATTGTACCGCCCCCAGCGAATGCTGGGGGCGGGGTTGTGAGAGTGTCCGTCAGGGTACTGGTACTTGGCGGGGATGTTGTTACACGCCCGCGATTTCGCGGATCGCGGCGACCATCTTGTCTACCGCTGCGCCTTTGTAGTCGGGCTTGAGGTAGACCGCTTCCTGTCGTGCGCGCATCGGGGCGAACCCTTCCGGCGTGAGCAGACGCACGATCGCCGCGGCGAGCGCCTCTGGCTCAGGATACAATTCTTCGTACACTGCCTCCTCGACGCCGCGAGCGACTGGCGGCCAGGCGCGAAGGTCTGGATTGCGCTTAAACGCCGAGCGGGTAAAATAGTTCAGCGCTGATTTTCGCTGATAGCCGGCTTCTTTGGCAATCGTCGAGGCACTGTGCACCACGATGTCGCAGCCGGGGATCAGGAGTGAGGCGGCGAAGAGCTCTTGCGAGATGCGCCGGTCATTCCGCAGGGCGGCATACTTTTCGTGCTGCGTGTGTTTTGGGTGGAGGAGCGCAGGTGACGCGACGAGCTGCCCGTTGTAATAGATCTCCTTAAGGAGCTCAATATACGCTTCGGGATCATTTTGGTCGCCCGGGTGTGGGGAGAAAATAATGAGGGGGCTGAGATTGAGGACGGCTGGTTTGAGCACTGCCGTGCAGACACCCTTGATGAAGTCGCAGTTCACCTGGAGGTCCTTTCCTCCCGGGCAGAGGATGAATGGCTCTCCATCAGCAACGTTAAGCGTCGCGCGTATCCCTTCACGCGTCGTTACAGGAAACGCCGCCGCTTCCTCAAGCGGGTTGCCGGCAAGAAAGACGCGCGCTTTCGGATAGCGTTTCTGTGCCGCCGCGACCTCGTCCGCGTTCGGCGCAAAGGCGAAGCTCACTTCGTCGGCAACCTTGTCGTCAAACCAGTAGCGGTTGCCCATGTCAGTGTCGAGGTAGACACCGTACTGGACACCCGGCGGTTGTCTTTTGGCACGTGCGTCGAGAATGCGATCGCGAGCCTCGTCTGCAGCCCAAATTTCCTCAGCGGCGAGCGCTTTCGAAGACGAAACGCCGGTGACAACGAGCGTCGCTGCCGCAGCGTCTTCCGCAGTGAGCGAGAAGGACCAGGTATCAAGATCAAGTGGCGGCGCGCCGTGGGCGCAGTGCATGGATATCTCACAGACGATCCCCTCCCGTGCAAACGCCTCCTTGAGTTTATTTCCCGCGAGTTCAAGCGCTACGCTCGGTGCCTTGTCGTGGGCTACCAAAACTAACTTTTGCTTCATTGCCATTACAATATCTCCTATTGGCGAAGAACTATCAATAGCCGCGCCGGTTTCGAGTGTTTGACGCGGCGGTTGCACGACTGGTATTAAAGTAAGCACGAAGATTGATGTATGTCAAGTTTACCGAAACCGAAATGCAGCATATCTTCATTCTAAGGCGTTTTTCAAAAATGAAGATACGCCCGTATCTTGTGAGCATCTCGCGCAGTAAAATAGAATAGAGTATGTCCCACGAAGCTTATTTTTTCGATCTCGACGACACGCTGACGCGGAGCAAGACGGAGATCGCGCCGGAAATGTTCTACGAGCTCCTCGCGCTTGCTCGGAGCGTGCCGGTGATCGTCGTCTCTGGCGCGACGCGGCAGCAGATCGAGAAGCAGATACCGCATGTCAGCGTTTTGCCGCGCGGTATGATTCTTGCGCAGAACGGTAATGACGCGACGGAGAGCGGCGGTGCCGCATTCTGGCACGCTGCGCTTAGAGACACCGAGAAGCAGGAGATACTCACGCATGTTCGCTCGGCTGCCGAGCGCATGGGGACCCCGGTCAATCCCGCGACGCTCGAGGATCGTGGCTGCCAAATTTCCCTGAGTTTCGTCGGTCACAATGCGCCGCGCGAGGAGAAGGTGCGATTTGACCCGGATCGCTCGCGGCGGCGCGAGCTCCTCGCGGCTTTGCCATTTCGCTCAATGATGTGTACCGTTTCGATCGGTGGGACGACTTGCCTTGATTATACGCGCCGTGGCGCCCAGAAAGGCGACAACGTCCGCCGGCTCATGGAACGAGAGGGCTGGCGGAGCGCACTCTATGTGGGCGACGCGCTCGTGCCGGGCGGGAACGACGAGTCCGTAATCGGCGTCTGCGATACGCGGCAGGTGAGCGGGCCGCGCGAGACGGCCTCGGTGATCCGCGAGCTTTTGGGCCGTTCCGAGCGCACGGTCGCGGTTTCTGGCTATTTTAATCCCGTGCACCGCGGGCATGTCGCGCTTCTTGAAGCTGCACGAGAGCTCGGCGACCGGCTCGTTGTCATCCTCAACAACGATCTGCAGGTGCAGGTGAAGGGGAGCGTGCCCTTTATGAGTGAGAGCGAACGCGCGGCGATCATCTCTTCGCTTCGCGCAGTGGATGAGGTGGTCATTTCTGTAGATGAGGATCGCACCGTCCGCGAAACACTTTCGCGCGTTCGTCCGCACATTTTTGCAAACGGCGGCGACCGCGCGAGTGCCGCAGATATTCCAGAAGCCCGGGTCTGCGAGCGGCTCGGCATCGAAATGGTATTTGATGTAGGAGGCGACAAGGTACAGAGTTCGTCGTGGCTTATTGGCACTGCTGCGAAACATATGCGTAACACCGTCATCCAAGATACATAAATTGACACCAATTTTATGCGATCGCATAAAATTGGTGTCAATTTATCCATTTATCCATTCGGCGTTTCGCATCGTCCGCGAGTCATTGGAAATTGAACTGCGGAGCATTGAACTGCGAGGGAAACTCTGGTAGTCTTTTGTGCATGATGCGCGATCAGTATGACACCTCCATGGGATCTTGTGTGGTGACCGTCGGCTCGTCCGTGCCTGACTTCGAGCTCGCCGCCTATCACAAAGATAAGATTGTTACCCTCAAGCGCGCTCAGTATCGCGGCAAGTGGCTTATTCTCTTTTTCTACCCAGCGGATTTTACGTTCATCTGTCCGACCGAGCTTGAGGAGCTTGCCGAGCACTACGCGGCATTCAAGAAGGAGGGTGCGGAGATTGTGTCCGTGAGCGCGGACACGGTCTACGTACACAAGGCGTGGCACGATCAATCGGCGGCGATAGGGAAGATCACGTTCCCCATGGCTGCCGATCCGAAGGGGGTACTTGCGCGCACCTTCGGCACATATATCGAAGAAGGGGAGGACGCCGGGCTCTCGCTCCGCGGCACGTTTATCATAGACCCCGACGGCGTGCTCCGCGCGATGGAAATTAACGACAATTCAATCGGCAGGAGCGCGAAAGAGCTTTTGCGTAAACTTCAGGCGGCGAAGTTCGTCCGCGAACACGGTGGGCAAGTCTGTCCCGCAAGCTGGGAACCAGGGGAGAAGACGCTGAGGCCGGGGCTCGGGTTGGTGGGAAAGATTTGAGAAGGGCGTGGGAGAGTTAGAGAGTGGAGACGATTTCGCCCTGCCATCAAAAAGACGGCAGGGCAGTTCCAGGACGGATTTATAGTAGGGGTTATTCCTATCCCTCCCCTCGTGTGTGCCAATTCGCGCAATTTTGACCGCAGGGCGCATTTTTTGTACGATATGTCTTATCATGCGATTCTCGGAACTTTTTACGAAGACGCGGCGCGAGGCACCGAAGGACGAGCAGGCAAAGAACGCGGTGCTTCTCTCGCGCGCGGGTTTTATCTACAAAGAGATGGCGGGTGCCTATACACTCCTGCCGCTCGGTCTTCGGGTGATCCGGAAGATCGAGGGGATCATTCGCGAGGAAATGGAGCGCGCGGGGGGCAACGAGGTGCTCTTGACCACGCTTCAGAGCCCCGCGGTCTGGGAGCGCACGGGTCGCTGGAGTGACGAGATAGTTGACAACTGGTTCAGGACCGTGCTCAAAGACGGCTCGCCTCTCGGGCTCGCGCACACGCACGAGGAGCCGCTTACTGCTCTTCTTACGCACTATATCTCTTCCTACCGTGATCTTCCTCGCCTGATTTTTCAATTTCAGACTAAGTTTCGCAATGAGCTGCGTGCGAAAAGCGGCATCCTCCGTGGCCGGGAGTTTGTAATGAAGGATTGCTATTCGTTTGCGAGGACTGAGGCAGAGCACGCGGTTCTCTACCAACGCATGAAGGATGCGTACACGCGCATTTTCGAGCGCGCGGGGATTGGCGAGCATACTTACTTTACGAGAGCGTCCGGCGGGAGCTTTTCGCGTGCGTCCGAGGAATTTCAAACTCTGACGGATGCCGGTGAGGATACAATTTATATCGAGCCCGACACGCACACGGCGATCAACGCCGAGGTACTCGACGAGACTCTCCTCGCGGAGCTCAATGTCCCACGCGAGCGGCTTGTTGAGAAAAAGGCGATCGAAGTCGGCAATATCTTTCCGCTCGGCACGAAGTTCTCGGAGCTCTTGGGGCTCGTTTTTACGGACGAGAGTGGCGAGAAGCGACCTGTGGTGATGGGATGCTACGGCATTGGGGTTGGGCGGCTCATGGGCACGGTCGCCGAGGTACTCTCGGATAATCGTGGGCTCGTCTGGCCCCGGAGTATCGCGCCGTTTGACGCACACCTTGTTAGAATTCGGAATTCTAAATTAGAAATTTCAAGCGAGTCACACATCCATAAAGCCCAAATCACAAACGATGTGGTGGCTGAGGCAGACGGACTGTATGCTGCGCTACAAGCGCATGGAGTGAGCGTACTCTATGACGATCGCCAAGATGTGAGCGTTGGTGAGCAGTTTGCCGATGCCGACCTTATCGGTCTACCGTATCGGATCGTGGCGAGCGAGAAAACGATGGCAGCAGGGAAGTATGAGATGCGGGAGAGGAGGAGCGGGGCAGTTGATCTTATTGGAGGGGATGAGTTGATAAGGCGATTGGCAGGCCATCGAGATTGAAGCTTAAATGTCAAAGCTGTAGAGCGTAAAGCTCAAAACGAAGAGCGCAAAACAACAGCGCAAAAGGCAAAGGACGTTTTTTGTTTGGGGCTGTTGTTTTGCGCTTTACACTTTGCGTTTTGCACTAAGCATAGGCATTAATTTGGCATTTGAACTTTTGGTTTTGTAATTCGCACTATGTTATGTTCCACTCCTACTTAGAACACACCAGTCGCTTTTTATCGAATGACATCGGGATCGATCTTGGCACCGCTAACACGCTCGTGTATCTTCGCGGCAGGGGCATCATCTTGAATGAGCCGTCCGTCGTTGCGCTTAATCAAAAAACTGGCCGCGTGGTCGCTGTCGGCAACGACGCACGAGCGATGCTTGGGCGCACCCCGCCGCATATCGCGGTGGTGAAGCCTCTGGTTGACGGCGTGATCTCCGATTTTGAGGTCGCCGAGGAGCTCGTCGGTTATCTCATCAGTCGAGCGCAGCAGAACTCGCGAAAGCCCCTTGGCCCGCGGGTCGTCGTCGGCGTGCCATCAGGCATCACGAATGTCGAGACCCGCGCGGTGCGCGATGCAGCAAGAAACGCTGGCGCGCGCTCGGTTCATATTATCGAGGAGCCGATGGCCGCGGCGCTTGGCATACGGCTGCCGGTACGTGAACCGGTGGGGAGCATGATCGTTGACATCGGCGGCGGCACGACGGACATCGCCGTGATCTCGCTTGGCGGCATTGTCGCTGCGCGCAATATCCGCGTCGCGGGCGAGAAGCTGAACGCCGATATCATCGGCTACGTGCGCGATGAGTTCAAAATGCTCGTTGGCGAGAAAACGGCCGAGGACATTAAGATATCGATCGGCACGCTGCGTGAGGAGGAGCACGAGCGAACTGAATCGCCGGTGCGCGGGCGCGACCTCATGACCGGTCTTCCGCGTGAGATGATGATGACGGCGTCCGACGTGCGCGAGGCGATCGCGCAGTCGATTGAGACCATTATTGAGGCGACGAAAGAGGTGCTCGAGACGACGCCGCCGGAGGTGCTCGCGGATGTTATGCGCCGCGGGATGTATCTCTGCGGCGGCGGGGCGCTCCTTCGGGGCCTGCCGGAGCTCTTTGAAGAATGGCTGAAGATCCCGGTGCACGTCGTGGACGATCCGCTGACCGCGGTCGCGCGCGGCACCGGCGTCGTTCTTGAGGACATTGCCGCGCACGAGGACATGCTCGTGGCCGGGGATGACGCACTGCCGCCGCAGTAGCAAGAACGTAATTTTCAATTTACAATTTTCAATCAATTTTCCAATGATTCAATTTCCAAACACGAACGTCATTTGTGTTTTCGCAGCAATTAGAAGTTGGAAGTTAGCAGTCGGAAATTGTGTACACCGTGTCTTCTTTTTCTTCTCGCAAACGGTTACCCAAACGGCGCGCGGTTTTGATCGCGGGCTCCGTGCTCGCGCTTGCCGCCTGTCTTTCTTTTTTTCATTTCGGCCTGCCATCGTTCGTTCTTTCCCCGATCTCGGCGGTAGGACGTATCGCGCACGAAGCGCGTGCGAGCGTTGCGGCCGCTCTCGAAAGTTTGTCCGGGGGAGCGTCTTCGAAAATGCGTCTCGCAGGGGAGAATCGTGTCCTCCGCGAGCGCGTGAGCGCGCTTGAAGCGACGCTTGAGAGCTTGTCGCGGCGCACTGAGGATGACCGAGTGTTGCTCGCCTCGCTCGGCCGGGGCCGGGGTACCGGCGAGCGCGTGGTCGGGGCGGTCATCGCAAAGCCCGGAGTGCTGCCATACGACCTCCTCTTGATTGACGTCGGCCGCGATGTTGGCGTTACACCGGGGACGCTTGTGCTCGCTCTGGGTGATCAGCCGATAGGCGTCGTTGCGGAGGCGGCGTCTCGCACTGCTAAAGTGCGGCTTTTTTCATCTTCGGGCGAAACGCACGACGTACTCATTGGCGAGAGCGCACTGCCCGTGGTGCTCCGCGGAGTCGGCGGCGGCGCGTTCATTGCCGAGTTGCCGCGTGACTCGGGCATCTCTCCGGGGGCACTCGTCCACTGGGCCGGCTCTCCTGTGCGCGCGATAGGGACGATAGAAGAAATCGAGGGTGACGAGACCGATCCATTTGTCACTGCGCATGTACGCTTCCTCACGCCGCTCTTTGAGCTCCGGTGGGTGGAGGTGGAGATTGGACCACCAGTTGCAAGTTTTTAGCTGTTAGCTTAATAAGACGAGCTTATAGCTTTTAGCTGTTAGCTTTTGAGAGGCTACGCCGTCGTGCTAAAAGCTAAAAGCTATCAGCTAAAAGCTCGTATATGTTTCCTCGCTTCCTCACCGACCTCGTCCTCTTCACTGCCGCCTTCTTCACTCCGTGGTGGCTTGTCGTGCCGGGTGCCGCTCTGCTTTTGTTCCGCTATCACAGCGCATACGAGCTTATCGTGCTTGGCGTCATCCTCGATGCGCTCTATGGTCTCCCAGTGCGGCAGCTCGGCGGTTTCCGTTTTCCGTTTACGGTTCTGTGTACACTACTTTTCCTCATGCTCGAGTTTCTGAGGCCGCGGCTGCGGGCAGCCTTAGGCCCCGTGCATAAATAAGTTCTCCTAATATCGTGCTCAATGCATGACCTGATGCAGCTTGGCGCGGAATGAGCGAATCCGAGACGTATCGAGATACGATGAGGATTTCGCGATTGAGCACGAGCCGCATAAGGGCGTGC
>JAUYPI010000017.1 GCA_030697645.1 bacterium
ACCTAGGTGTTGGAATTCCTGGCCCAGCTGGTACGGGCGCGCCGCTAAATCCAGTCAGTTGATTGAGGACGCCAACGAGACCCCACACCGCAGTCATAACGAAGAGTATCACCACACCCCAGACCATGAGATGTTTCGCCGACGCCGTTGCGTCTTCGTCGCCTCCGGCGGTGAGGAACTTCAACAGACCCCACAGGAAAAAAATCAACCCAATGGCGAAAACGACCGGAATGATAACGTCAACAATGCCAATAATAACACTCGAAACCGTCTTAAATCCTGCCGTCGCATCAGCATTAAGCTGCGCTCCGGCAAGGAGCGGCATGCCATAGAGCGCCGCTGCGCTCGCTGCTCGATATAGTACTCGCTTTATATTCATACGAATCACGATAAAAAAAAATTAAAATAATGGTTGTTAGTAGTGTACCACTACCAACACTTTTTCTCGACCCGTACGGTAAGCGCAGAGCTTCAATCCCTATTGAAGCACGCTCTGCGGCTACATACAATGGTACGTTGTGGATAACGTCTCCACGCTCAAAAAGTACAGGAGCCCCGCACACCTGACCATATTATCGCAGAACCCTCAGTATATTGCTATAGTCATCCGCCCATAGGGCAACGGATTTAAAGAGCAAAAAAGCGCCGAGGTACACCGCGGCGGCGAAGCAGAATCGTATATGGATAGCGTCCGACCTCATTAGGGGTTGAAAAAAGTCTCGGTCAGGATCGAGACGAGTCCCCAGACCGAGAACATCACGAAGAGCGCGATGAGCCCCCAGAAGATACGTCGCTTCCCGTCGCGCACCGCATCCTCGCTGCCGCCTTGGAAAATCACCATCGCCGCTCCCCAGAGAAAGAGGAGAAGCGCGATACCGCCGATGACCGGAATGGCTTTGCCGATGATGTCTAGAAAAAGTTTGACAAGCTCGTTGAAGGTGCTGGGAGGCATAGAGAGTTAAACAGGTAAGTTCCAATTTCCAACCAAAAATTTCCAAACAAATTTCAAATTCCAATGAATCAAATCTCAAACACGAACGCCGTGTTTGGAAATTGGATTTTGAGTATTGTGATTTGTTTGGAGACGGGTTTTTTGGAATTTGAAAATTCAAGCTTGGTATATCTCGATTATGGGTTATTATTATTTTTGACTCGATATCCCGAATTTTGCAGTCACTACGGCACAACGCCTATGCTTTTTATAGTCTCAAGCACGAGCTTCGCGAGCACGCTGGCGCCGAAGAGTACCGCGATGCCGATCACCGTATAAAAGAAGGTTGTTTTTGCCTTCGTGAGCTGCGTATCACTGCCCCGCGCGGTGACAAAGAGAAACCCGGCGTAAATCATAAAAAGCACCGCGATCGGCGTGCCGATCAGGATGAAAATCTTAATGATCGTGTCCAAAAACTGCTCAATCGAGGTGATGCCGACGAGGGGCCAAAATGGATCTTCGCCTTCCATAAATATATCAAGTCTACCGCTACTCGCTTTAGGGCGAAAGTGGATTACTGACGCCCCTGAAGCAGCACCGAGAGCTCGCCATGCGCGCGGAAAACTGCACCCGAGATCCGCTCGCGGCCGGAGACCGCCGCCTCCACCATATCGCGAAAGACTGCGTCGCTCTGCCGCGGCCGCGGATCAAGCCAGCCACGAGATTGGAGCGCCGCATCGTAAAATATCGCCGCGCGCGCGTCATCCGCGGGCTTTGCGACAAGCAAATCGCGCCGCACCGGTGGCAGGAGCGATATCTCGCTCCAGAGCTTTAGGGTCTCGGCCGAGGTGAGAATCTGCGCCGCCAGCCACGCATCATTGCCAAAGGCGGTACTCAGCGTCACGGCAAGTGCCTGCATCCGCCCGAATGTCGCCCGTACCCCGGTATCCCGCGCCTGCGGGAGCTGTGCCACATCGAAGTTGAGGTTTGAGTTCTTCGCACGGAGACCCGGAACCTCGCTCGCGAACCCGAGGTAGGTTGCAAGGTTGCCCGCAAGAAACACGTTCTCCGAGGTCGGCAGGGAGCGATTCCAGGAATAGGTCGGCTTCACCGGGTTCGAGAAGTCTATGTAGAAACGCAGCGCCGCCTCGGCGGGAGAGAGCAAGCGGTCGGATCCGCTGGCGGCGAGCACGGAGACCGGTCTGTTATGCTCATCGCGCTCTACGATGGGGTTCCCCGCTTGGAAGACGAGCGCGGCGAATATGTCTTTCGCATTCGTCACATTGGCGAACTCGCCGAGCGCGACCGCACTCCTCACAATGGTTCCCGCCTCATTGCGCACGGTGAGATCCCGCGCAAGCGCAAAATACTCATCCCAAAAACGCGGTGGCTCGACAAGCCCGGCGCTTGCAAACGTCGTCCGATTCCAGTAGAGCACCAGGGGGTCAATGCTAAACGGAAGGCCAAGAAGTCCCTTGCTCGTCAGCAAGAGCTCGCCCTCTTCGATAAAGGTGTCTTTGAACGCTCGCTCGGGGTAGAACTCAAACGGAATGACGCGCAGCTTATTTGCATACGTGAGAATCTCGTCCTGCGGAATCAAGATCAGATCAGGGCCGACGCCGCTCGCGAGCGCCTCGAGGAGATCACGTTCAAACGCCTCATGACGCTTTTCAACATATCGCACCCGAAAAGCCGCTTCCCCGAGGCGATCGGCAGTCGCCTTAATGAGCTCGCCCATGTCCCGCTCATCGATGGTCCCCCAAAGCACAACCTCGTGGGCAAACGCGCCTTCCGGGGGCACCGCGCGGAAGCCAGCAAAGAGAATCACCCCGACGAGCGCCGCGACAAAAAAAAGCCCGAGGACGGTGAGTTGGAAGATGTTGGAATCCTTCATGGCGAAATTTTCAATTTACAATTTTCAATAAATTTTCCAATGGCATAATTTTCAATTCTCTTTTTTATCAAGCGTCGAAAGTATCTTTTGAAATATCAAGGTGAGTTCTTGCGCTTCCTTCCATAATACACGCGCAGCATCTTTGAATTTTTCTTCTGCCTTTGAGAGAATCCGCAGCCAATACTTCGTTTCCTGTATCTCCTTTTTACAGATGTACATTTTATTCCTAAAATCCTTGCGAGAACTTGCCCCAATCGCTTCACAGTAATTCGCTCCCACCGAGGTGCCCGCTCTCACGAACTGAGATATGAGAGGATGGGTCACGGTATTCTGTGGAATCTTTTTTGCAAAACTCACCACCTCTTCCGCAAATGTGGCAGTACGCTCCTCAAGATCATACTTGTTTTTGCTTGGTAATTGATTCATTGAAAATTATTTGAAAATTGCAAAATTGAAAATTAAAAATTCGTGCTCTCCTTATGTTTTCCTCATCACCAACCCATAGTGGTGCCCACCTGCTTCGATCTCCCGCTCAAGCGTGAATCCTCCGTGCTCAAAGAGGGCGCGCGCGGCGCTCTTCGTTACCACCTCCTGCGGCCGCGGGCCCATATTGCCGAACGAACCACTCCAGTCTACAAGGAGCACCCTGCCCCGGGCCTTGAGCACGCGAGTGGCCTCGGCGAGACAGCCCTCTCTATCCTCAAGCTGAAACAGAAGGTTCGAAACGATCACGGCGTCAAGTGTGTAATCCCGGAGTTTTGTACCGCCCGACTTCTCGACGTCTCCCCACACAACTTCGACGTTTTTCACACCGCTCTCCCCCGCGCTATTTTTGATCCGCGTCAAGAAGTCCTTCTGAACGTCTACCGCATAAACTCTGCCGCTTACGCCGACGAGCGCTGATGCCGCAAGCGTATACGCGCCCGAGCCAGCGCCGAAGTCGGCAACACGCGCGCCTTCAGAGAGGCCGAATTGGGAGAGGGTGCGGGTGGGGTCGGCGAAGCTCATGATATAAAAATCTCAGGAAAACACAAAGCACAAAAATCTTACATTTCAAGTATAGAAGATTGTGGAAGATTGAGCAATAGACTTACTTGAGCAAAATTGAACAAATTGAACAAAACTTGACTTTTTCTACAATTTATGATAAGAATAAAAGCGGAAATTTGACCTTTGTAAACGATCTAGGCGCGCCCAATCGGGCTGCTGGCTTAGACGCAATATCAAACCAAGGAACACACGAAGGGAGACACGATGGCAGCAGCTGGAGGACAACCAGGTGGATGGCAGAGGTTCAGGGGGTATATACGCAGTTTGTGGAACTCCCTACACCCGTTCTGGAGGTATGTGGCAATAGGCTACGGAGTCGCCATAGCAATCGTTTTTTTGCTCTGGCTCATTGTCGGCACAGTAAAAATCGATCCATCCGTGCTCGGGCTCAAAGAGTGGCAGCCGTGGCTTGCTGCACTCGAGTTTTTGGCGGGCTATACATTACTCTCATGGCGAATTGTTGGCGAAGAACAGATCGGCGCGAAGATACTGCTCGGATACCGCATACAGGATTTATCGGCTGGTTTGGCATTTGTGCCACTGCTGATATGCAGGCTACGGACTGAAACAAGCCAGACCATACAGATGGAATTTCCGGCTGAACCGGAAAATATCTGGTACGAAGCAACGGCGCCGCCTGATGCGGAGAAGCGACCGCCCATCCGGATACCATCCGGTGGCAGTAGCGCTACAACAGTTACCAATCCCCTTGACCGCGGGATTACACTCGAAGTCACCTATTTCGTGCGGCTGCGGATTCTCTCACTGTGCCAATTTCTTGAAGTGACCGGCTCGCAGGAAAGCGCCTTCAAGCAAATCGAGGACACCGTGAATCCAATCATCGTCCAGGCGTTTGCGGGGCGGTCACCACAGCAAATCCTGCTCGACTTTCCGATAATAAACGGAGAAGTCCAAACCGCCGTACAACAACTCGTCGCGGCATCTCTTCCGGGACAGCCAGACCGACGCGCGTGGGGTGTCGCTATCGAAAGTGTGGCTCTCAAGGCACCAGACCTCACGAAACGAGTCAATCAGGCCCGGGCGGACGCTTCCGCTGCAGGATTCACCGCGCAACAGAGTATCGAGCTAGCGCGTGGAACCTCCGAAGCGAGCCGGCTCACCGAAACAGTCGCGGCTGCGATGCGCCAGCTCTTCCTCGAAAACGAGGGTGCTGGGTTGAGTTCCCAATTCACAGCGCTCATGCAAGCGCTCAATGTCACCGACCCGGCGCACGCCCTTGCTCTGCTCGAGAGAGTGCAGGGTGTTGAGGCGCTGAAGAAAGCGGGTGATGTCACTATTATTGGCGGCGGTAGTGGTGGAGTCGCCAATCTATATGGGTTAGTACAGTCGCTCGCTCAGAGCGTACAACAGCCACAGGCTGGCACAACGAGTAGCGCCGCCCCAGCAGCACCGGCATCACCTGAACCACCCACACCAGCGGCAACACCACCGCAGCAACCATAAACATGAGAGGACAGATACGAAATGACACTGATAGTTTTGTCGCTATTGGCACTTGTGTTTTTGTTCGCCGCTCTACTCAACAGAACGAGCGGAGCTGCTCGAATCACGAGCCGCACCACAGTGTCGCAGGTAGGAGATCAGTCGCAAAGTGCCTCGCGCTGGAAGCTGCCTGATCTCGGGGATTACAAATGGATCGCTCTTGCTGGCGGAATTATCCTCTGCCTGCTTGTAATAGCCTGGTACCCTCGGCCGCCGGGAAACGCATTGAGCCCAGTCACTGGTTACCCCAAGCCTCCGTCGTCTCCAGCGGAAATTTGGTGGACTGTCATTGCCGGCTCTGGCGGTACAACGATCGCACTTCTGCTGCGTACAAAAGGTACGCAGCGGCATCTCGTAGCAGCAGCGATGCTTGGAATTTTCACGGTCTGGATGATAGGCCTTGCCGTCATTCAAGGTAGTGCGTCCAAAAAAACGGCGTCGCCTCAAAAAACGGCGTCGCCTCAGAGTACGCGCGCTCCCGCCCCGCAGCAGTCGCGGACGCTTGGGCAACAAAGCCGCCAGTGGACCGGGCCGGGGGAGATTACGTTTGTGGCATATCGAGATTCGCTGTGGGGACAACAGCTAAAGATCAATGTGCCGCCGCGGTTTCGGTTCAAAACGAAGTTCGTCAGTGAGCCGTGTGAGCTTGACGCGCTTCTGAATGAAGCGGTCACCCTCAGAAAGGCAAACGAACACACAAATGTTCACAAGTTCGTGTCCGGTGGTGTCGACTCCATCCGATACCGCCCGGTGGGATGCGAAAGCGTAACGCTGAAAGTGATAGTTGACCCAATAGGGAATTCTGGGAATCCTATACTTTCACAATAACAACGCGGGACGGACTCATGCGTGAGTCCGTCCCGCAAACTATTTCGGCGCTCTTTAGCTTTAAAGAGCGCCGAGTATTTTTTTTATTTGAAGAGAATAGGCATTACGCGTTTGCCCCTGTCCAACATCCGATGTCACACCACGACGAAGCTCCAATTTCCAACCAACAAGCTCCAAACAAATTCCAATGATTCAAATCTCAAATCACAAACACGTCCTAGTCCGTGTTTGGAAGTTTGAATTTGTGTATTGAGATTTGCTTGGAGCTTGCGGGTTGGAGCTTGAAATTTTCGCACGGCGGGGGATATCGGAGTCTCAGATTTCGTAATTCACAGTCAAAGACAAACAGTTGACGCAATCGCATCACCTTCCCGGAGCTTCATGATCCGTACTCCCTGCGTCGCGCGGCCGAGGAGCGGAATCTCGCGGAGCGCAAGACGAATCACCTGTCCGCGCTTTGAAATCGCGACGACTTCCGCCTCGCTCTCCTCGACGACACCCGCGCGGATGAGACGGCCGGTTTTTGCGCTCACCTTGAGCGTCTTGATGCCCCCGCCGCCACGGCCCTGAACTTTGTACTCCTTAAGCGCGGTGCGCTTCCCGAAGCCCTTCTCGCTCACGACAAGGAGCGCGGGCGCCTCCAGGGTGGAGCGAACCGAATCCGCCCCGACGACGCTGTCCCCCTTCGCGAGACGCATGCCGCGGACGCCCGCGGCGGCACGTCCCATCTCGCGGACTGTGGATGCTTTGAACCGGATCGCCTGCCCGGCAGCAGTCGCGATGATCGCGTCGTCTCCGCGGCCGACAAAAAAGGTCGAGACGAGCTGGTCGTCCGCGGGGATCGTGATCGCGATGAGTCCGCTCCTGCGCACCTCGTGGAAACTCTTCGCCGCGACACGTTTTACTCTGCCCTGCCGCGTTACCATCATCACCGAGAGCGCCTCCTCCGCGCGCCTCTCTGAGAGCATCACAAGCACGGAGCTGACCTCCTCGCCTTGAGAAAGCGGCAGGAAGTTCATGATGGACTTGCCGCGCGTCGCCTTCCTCCCCTCCGGCACATCATACATCTTCGTCTGGTAAACCTTCCCGCGATTGGTGAAAAAGAGGATGTCGGAGAGCGTACTTCCCGTGAGCAGAGTCGTTACGAAATCCTCCTCTTTGGTATTCATATCAATGACGCCGACGCCGCCGCGCCGCTGCCTGCGGTACTCGGACGGATTCGTGCGCTTCACGTAGCCCCCTCGGGTGAGCACGAGCACCGACTCCTCGTCCGGAATCAGATCCTCGTCGGTCATTTCCTTGACGCCATGCCGGACGATGCGCGTCCGCCGCTCGTCGCCGTACTTCGCCGCGACCTCGGCAAGCTCGGTTTTAATCACCCCGCGGATCCTCTTCGGGCTCACGAGGAGCGCTCTGAGGTCGGCGATCAGCTTCTCTACCGCGAGCAGCTCCTCTTCTACCTTTTTGCGCTCGAGCCCGGCGAGCTTCTGGAGCCGCATCTCGAGGATCGCGGTCGCCTGCCTGTCGGAAAAGCGAAATTCGCGCATCAACGCCGTATGCGCCCCTGTGACATCGCGCGAGCCACGGATCGTCTTGATGATTTTGTCTATCTGATCGAGCGCCTTTTTGAGGCCGAGGAGGATGTGCTCGCGCTCCTCAGAACGCGCGAGGTCAAAGCGGCTCCGCCGCTCCACGACATCAATACGGTGCTCGACAAACTTCTCCAGCATGCCCTTCAGCGAAAAGGTACGGGGGACGCCCTCATCAAGCGCCACCATATTGAAGTGGAAGGTGTCTTCGAGCCCCGTGTGCTTGTAGATGAAATTCAGGACTTGCTTCGGCTGCGCCGTGCCCTTCAGCCCGACGACGACGCGAATGTCTTTTGTGGACTCATCGCGAAGCTCTTTAATCCCCTCGAGCTTTTTGTCACGCACCAAAGCCGCGATGCTCTCCATGAGGTCGGCCTTGTTCGTACGGTACGGGATCGAGGTGATGATGATCTGCGTCGTGCCATCTTTCCCTTCGGTGATCTCCGCCTCCCCGCGCACGACGACGCCGCCACGGCCGGTCGCGTAGGCGTGGTGGAGGTCGCGCGTCCCATAGAGCACCGCGCCAATCGGGAAATCCGGACCTTTAATATACTCGAGCATTTCTTCGGTCGTCGCCTCGGGATTATCAATGAGATGCGCGAGCGCGGCCGCCACCTCGCCGAGATTGTGCGGCGGGATATTGGTCGCCATACCGACCGCGATGCCAAGCGTGCCGTTGAGGAGGAGGTTCGGCAGAGCGGCAGGCAGCACCACGGGCTCGCGTCGCGTCGCGTCGTAGTTTGGGCGCCAGTCAGTGGTCTCTTTCTCAAGGTCGCGCAGGAGCTCCGCAGAGAGCCGCGCCATCTTCGCCTCAGAATATCTCATTGCCGCCGCAGGGTCGCCGTCGATTGAGTTGTGTACAAAAACGCCAGCCGCAAGCGCAAAGTTATGCGTACCGTCAACAGTCACATCGTATACGTCCTCGCGCTCATGGAGCCGCTCGACGAGCACGACCGAGTGGTTATACTGCCGCGCAAGAGTTATCATCTCGTCAACGCCTGAAAAATAGGCGAGTGCTTTTTCATAATGCGGAATTCCTGTGCCGCGATTGGCCTCATACATTTCCTCCGAAACAGACTCCTCTACCGCGAGCAGCTTCCTCACATATCCCAAAATTCTACTCCGCATAACACCCCGTCCGTATGATGGATCGTTCCACTTCTCCCGCAAAGCAACACTCGCGCGCTCGGTGAGCCGCTGCATAAAAGAAGGGTCGAGCTCAACGCGGCTCTCATATGCGCGCGCCCTGCCACGGGCGGCTTTCTCCCGAAAAGACGGATCCTCGAGTTGTCGCGCCATCTTTTGGCTATGCATATCGCGCATCTCCGGATTCTCCCAGAGCGTTTTTGCGGCATTCACGAAATGGTCGCGCGGAAAATGCGCTCTATATAACGGGTCATCCCATTGCCGTCTTGCGCGCTCCGTGTGCAGCTCTCTATAATCCGCTCTCTGCCATGCGCGCTGTGTTGCGCCAGAAATATGCGCACGATGCTCTTCGGACCGCCACAGTTCTTGCGACATGAGACGCATGCGCTCTGCCTGCGCTGCGCGATAGCGAGCATCCTGCCACCGCTCGCGCATCTCGACAGACTTAACTTCGCTCATATGCGACCGAAATTCATCTTTCTTCCATGCTTCTTTTAATCGCGCGCTCGCTTCAGCCGCACGCTCTGCCTTATATTCCGGATTAAGCCATCGCTCCTTGAGGGCAGCGGCCTGCTGCACTCGATACGCCGGACTGCGCCACATTTCTGCGTTACGCTCTCGCATGCGCTCGGCACGCTCTTCGCGCGCTGCTCCCTGTGCGTAGTAGGCGGCGCGGCCTGCGGCAAGACGTTCTCGGTACGCGGCATCATGCGCGTGTCGCTCAGCGGCGATTTCATAATGTACCCGCCAGTGCTCCTGCCACGGTAGACGAACGATATTATCCGGGTTATTGTTCCTCTTATTAAAATCTTTGTAGTGGCGAACTTTCCCCTCTCGACGATGGTAGACCAAATGCGCAAGATTCCATTCATCAGCAAGATGGTGCGTATAACCCCACGTGTGGCTCCATGGCTGGAGCACCATTTCATAATCGACGATGTGCGGATCATCTTCTTTTGTTGAAGGACGAGTGTAGAGCGGCATGAGCGAATCGCCAGGCGCTAGAAGCCGTGCTTCACTGAATGAACCATCCCGGAGGAGAAAGCGGTGATCGGGCGTACAACGAATACGCTCGCCATTATCAAGGGTAACGCGCACAAGTTCGGCATCTCGTCTCGTCACTCGAGGATGCTCTACAAGCGCAAGTCGTATGTTTTTTGACTTTTTATCATAGGTATAGATGTAATTTTTCTTTCCCGCTGCATCCTCTGCTACCAATTCTATAAATGAGAGCACGCGCCCATCGGCAAGCTGTAGCTTCGTATCGCCGGTAAAACAGCCAAAATTTCCTTGCCCCAGCACGAGAGGGTAACGCATCGAAAAATCTTGCGCCATTTTGACGAGCGCATCGTAGATCGCGGAGTCGCCGTGCGGGTGATATTGGGCCATCACGCTCCCCACGACCGCTGCAGATTTGCGGAACTTCGCCCCGGCATGAAGCCCCATCTGCTGCATGGTGTAGAGAATGCGGCGGTGGACGGGCTTCAGCCCGTCCCGCACGTCAGGAAGCGCGCGGGCGGTAATCACCGACATCGCGTAGTCGAGGTAGGACTCCCTCATCTCGTCGCTTATGCTGCGCGGGACGATACCACGTTGCCTGCTCTCGGCTTCCTTTGTCTCCTCCGCCATAGGGCTTTAGTATACCCGAATTGAGCTTGAAATTCAAAGGGTTTACTGCTCGCGCGAAGGCTCCGACGCCGCTGCCCACTTACCGCCGCCGGCAAGGACTTCCTCAACTTTTGTGACAATATCCCGAGGCAGAGCGTTTGCTTTGATGATGTAGTCAACGGCGCCGAGGCGTCGCGCCTCGTCGATGTGCTCCTGATCGCCGAGGTTTGAAACGACAATCACCGGAATCGTCTTTGTCGCGGGATCCATTTTTAGCTTCTTCAGAATTTCGAATCCGTTTATATTCGGCAGGAGGATATCAAGCAAGACGATATCAACGCCCGTCATCTCCTCGCGGTTCCCGACGCGCCGCATCGCCGCCTCGCCGTCGTAGAGACACTCTGCGATATACTGCTGGTCGCGAAAATACTTCGCGAGCATGTCGCTGATATAGAGATCGTCCTCGATAAAAAGTATCGTACGCGCGCTGCGCACTTGAGCATCGTCGTGCGTGTCCCGAGTCTCTGTGTTATCCATATGCACCCATAGTAAGAGATGTCTGCAACAAATGCAACGCGGGTATCCACAGGGCAATACACTCCATGTAGAGTATAATAAACTCTATTATTCAACATAATATCCATACACCATGTCCACACGAACCGCTCTCGCCCTTGTTGGCGTCATTATCATCTTTGGTGCCGGCGTACTCATTATGCGACGACCGGCGGAAGCACCGACGACAAACGAAATGCCATCGAGCGGCCACCTTCCTCCGGCAAACGTGCCCCCTGCAAACCCGGCGCTCCTGCCTCCGAGAAATGTGCCGCCCGCTAGCAACACGCCGCCACCAACCCTTCCACCAACATCAAACCTGCCTGCAGCAAATCCTGTGCTATTGCCACCACCCGGGCCGACCACCAATGAGACCACGACTCCTCCCGCAAGCACTTTGACTATTCGCATCACCGCGAGCGGTTTCTCGCCTGCGGCCGTCTCGGTGAGTCCAGGCACGCGCGTCACATTCCGCAACGAGAGCGCCGGGATGGACGGCGTCGGAGACTCCTGGCCCGCATCGGCCATGCACCCGACGCACAAGCTCTACCCGGGGTCTGACATTAAGAAATGTGGCACTCTTCAGGGCGGGGAAAAAAATGCCATGTTTGACGCCTGCGGCGCTGTTACCCCCGGCGCTTCATGGAGCTTCACCTTCACTGAACTTGGGTCGTGGAAATACCACGACCACCTTAATCCGCTACACACGGGGACGATCGTAGTAGAGTAATTTGCCACCGCTCCGAAGGCCGCATACCATGCATGCATGAACCTCGATCCCGACACGCCGCTTGAAGAGATTTTCCGACTAACTCCGGCGCATAAACAAGCGCTGAGGAAACTCCAGCTCACAAGCGCCCGCGACCTCCTCTATCACTTCCCTGTCCGCTACCAAAGCGCGGGTGTTGCGCACGCGGTTAGCGAGCTCATCTCCGGCGAGAATGCGATAGTATCCGGCACGCTCGCGAAAATTGAAGCCCTCAAAACATTCCGCCGCAAGGTTCCGGCGACTAAGGCAGTACTCCGTGATGAGAGCGGCGCGCTTTCGGTAACGTGGCTCCACCAGCCCTACCTCGCGACGATGCTCCGCGAAGGTACGAAGGTACGCCTCACCGGGAAAGTTACGACGCAGGGCGGCCGACCCACGATGTTCAACCCTGAAGTGGAGCGCGCCGACGCGGACACGATGCAGAGCGACGCCGACTTGCGCGGACCGAACGCAAATACGACGCAGGCAGTACGCGGACAAAACGCGGACACGCCCCTCTTTCCCGTCTACGCCGAGAGTCGCGGCGTCTCATCGCGCTGGATGTTCTACGCAGTACACAAGCTCTTGGAGAGGGGAGTCCTCGCACTCCTCGAAGACCCGCTGCCCAAGGAGCTGCTCCACCGCTACCATCTGCCTGCTCTCGATGCGGCGCTCCGCTACATCCACGCACCGAAAAGCGAGCGGCACAGCATCGCCGCGCGCAAGCGCTTCGCTTTCGAGGAAGTGTTCCTCATCCAGCTCGCGCGGCTCGGCGAGCGCCAGACGCTCGACGCGCTCCCCTCGTTCCGCATTGAAAAAACGCTCTCCGACCTCGCCGGCTTTCTCTCACGTTTGCCGTTTGAGCTGACAGAGGCGCAAAAACGCGCGATTGAAGCTGTGCTTCGCGACTTCGAGAGCGGCCACCCGATGTCACGCCTCCTTGAGGGCGATGTCGGCTCTGGAAAAACCGCGGTCGCTGCGGCGACTGCGTATGCGATAGTCACCACGCGTCCAAGGAGGCCCGCCGCGAGAGAGGAGCTCGGCGCTGCGAAACTCGCCTCCGCAGAGGGCTACGACGGAGCAAAGCAGGACTTCGGCAATCTTCAAGTCGCCTATATGGCGCCGACCGAGATCCTTGCCAAACAGCACTTCGCCACGTTTATTGAACTTTTTTCCCATCTGCCTATACATATCGGCCTCATAACCTCAAGCGGCTGTAAAAAATTTCCATCAAAAACAAGGCCTGACGAGGCGACGGCAATCTCCCGAGTGCAACTGCTACGCTGGGTCGCAAGCGGCGAAATCGCCATCCTCATCGGCACGCATGCGCTTATTCAAAAAAGTGTCCTGTTCAAGCACCTTGCGTACGTCATTATTGACGAACAGCACCGATTCGGAGTCAGCCAGCGCGCGGCGCTGGTTCGCAGACACACGCAGACTGAACGCAGAATTTCGCAGAAACAAATCGCAGCGGAGGTGTCCGCGTTAAGTCCGCATCAGTCCGCGTCTATTCCGCATCTGCTCTCTATGACCGCGACACCGATCCCCCGCACACTCGCGCTCACGATCTACGGCGACCTCGACTTGACACTCCTCGACGAGATGCCGCATGGGAGAAAACCGGTGCTCACTGAGATTCTGGTTGCCGCGCAGCGCGAGAGAGCCTACGAGCGGATGCGCTCCGAGCTCGCCCGCGGCCGTCAGTGCTATGTGATCTGCCCACGCATTGATGAGCCGGACCCGGAAAAGGAGCTCGCGCTTCAGGCAAAGTCGGTGAAAGAAGAGGCGGCGCGGCTCAGCCGCGATGTCTTTCCACGCCAGAAAATCGAAGTGCTTCACGGCGCCCTGACCCCGGCTGTGCGCGAGGCGACGATGCAGAGATTTGCTGCAGGCGAAGTACACATTCTTGTCGCAACTTCTGTCGTCGAGGTCGGCGTCAACGTGCCGAATACAACCGTGATCTTGATCGAAGGTTCCGAGCGCTTCGGGCTCGCGCAGCTACACCAGCTCCGCGGCCGCGTGCTCAGGAGCACCGACCAGGCGTATTGCTTTGCACTCACCGAGAGCCGCTCAAAACTCGTCGCCGAGCGCCTGCGTGCTCTCAAAACCGCAAAAAACGGCTTCGAGCTCGCGGAGCTCGATCTCAAGATCCGCGGCCCGGGTGAGCTCTCGGGTGCTCGCCAGTGGGGCCTCTCCGACGTCGGCATGGAGGCGCTGAAAAACATCAAAATGGTCGAGGCCGCGCGGACAGAGGCCGCGCGGCTCATCAGGGAAGATCCGGAGCTCGAACGTCACCCGTCACTTCGAGCCCTTGCCGAGAGCAGACAGACCGCTATTCACTTCGAGTGACTACTGGCGTACTATAGACATCACGCTATGAAACGGCATCAAAACACATATCGCGAGCGAAACGAGATTTATAATTTGCAATAATTAAGCGACCGCATTGTTATTGCAAGTAAAGACACCGCGGCACCACGCGCCCATAGCTCAATGGTAGAGCATCCGTCTTATACACGGCGTACGGGGGTCCGATTCCCTCTGGGCGCAGAATAACTCCAAATTTTGCTGAGTAAATTACTCGATCTTCACGATTTATCGGACGTCGGACGTGCCATGACGTAATGCAGGCATAACGCCAACGCACCGCTCGAGGGAAAACCCGAGTGGTGCGTTTGCGTGAATATGTCGCCACTGAAACCTAAAACCTCATCAATCACTGCCCCGCCGGTAGCTTCTTCTGAAGCTCTTGCACTTGTCGAACGAGGTCAGAGATTTGCTGCTGTAGTTTCTGCTCGGCGGTCAGAGAAGGAGATGGGGCGCTCGTTGCCTGTTCGGCTTCGGCCGCAGGAGTCTGGCTCGGCTGCCCCTGGCTGAACACTTCCGTGAGTTTTGCTCTCGTCTTCGGACCGACGAAGCCATAGCCGGGGTCTGTATCTGATTTGACGAGGCCGTGCTTCATCTGGAATTTAGCGATCGCAGCTTTGGTGAGCGAGCCGAAGTATTCAGATTCGTTCCCAGGAGCTCCGGCACCGCTTGCGGCGATTTGTGTGTCTTTGTCGCTGTTGAGAAGCTGCTGCAGGCGCTTCACGTCCTCGCCCTTGCTGCCGACATCAAGGCCGCGGTTGAACACAGGAGAGACTGCGCCCGCAATCGGTGAAGGAGTCGGTGACATGCCCACCGAAGCATCGGGAGAAGGCCCTGCTTGTTGCATACCCTCAGCGACACGCTGATTGTATACCTCAACTATCTTCGTTCTCGTTGCCGGTCCCACAAGCCCGAAGCCGGTGGTCTCTGGTGTGCCAGAGGAAGCAAGGCCGTACTTCTTCTGGAAACGCTCAACTGCTCGCTGGGTGAGCTTTCCGAAGAAGTCTGTTTCCTTACCGGGAGACCCTGTGCCGCTTGCGGCAATTTGCGTGTCAGGGTCGGAGTTCAGGAGCAGCTGGAGGCGCTTTACGTCCGCATGAGTCATGCCGGGGCGGAGCGTGCGGTTGAAGACGGGGGAGACGAGGAGGGCGCGGGCGGAAGGCTGCGCTGAAGCAGAGGGTATTGCGGGAGTTGCTGGGGTTGCGGGGGAGACGCCTGGGACGGCAGGGGTTGCGGGTACTGCGGGGGTTGCAGACTTTGCGAGTAGTGGGTCCGAACCGCCTCCGCCACCACCTCCTCCGCCTCCGCCACCACCTCCTGAAATTCCTCCACCGCCACCGCCTGACCCGCAGGTGGCTGTTGAAACATCTACCGTTACCGATTGCGTGCCAGACGACGGGTTTGCGATAGTCACCGATGACTCGGTACTCTCACAAATTTGTCCCAGCGCAAACTCTGAGGGCGTGATCGTCATTTTATTCTTCCCCGCTGCAGAAATTTTCATCGTCGAGGTACCGGACATCACCACAGAAAAAGTTGTACTCTGGACGGTGATGGAATCAATATTCGCGTTGCTGCCGATGATGTTGATCGTCGCGCTGTTGACGCTGATCTCAGCCTGGCCCTGACCGAGGGTCACGTCATTCACCGCGCCTGCAATGGCAGGCAGGAAGAGAGCGCCTGCAATCACTCCAGTGCGTACAATGCAGAAGAAAAATCGACGTGTCATCGTATAAAGATTAGCTAATAAAACTACGATGGTGATTGGCAACTCCCTTTATCGATCACGAGATTTCTGAAGTCTACGCTTGCAGTTGAAGTCGCCGCAATATATAGCCGGTACCATACGCCATCCGTACTGCGCAGTTGCAGACAGCCACCAGAGTTTGCATCGGTCGAATCAAGCATAATGGTTGTGGTGGCTCCTGAACTTGCAATAACATCACCAAGGACGCCCACTTCCTGCCCTGGGGTTGAAGTCGCACCAACGCCGAGCGTCCCTGTGTCGACACGGAGGTTCTGAGCAAACACGGTGGATGATGCATTAAGCACGCCGGAAACATTGAGGCTGGAGTTCACGGTTGAAGACGCGCTGCTCACGATGCCGCCAGCGGCGGTGAGTAAACCGCCTGTCAGTGCCGTGGACGACGCTTGGAAGACGCCGGAGACATTCAGTGTCGAGCCGACGGTTGAGGAAGCATTACTAATGAAGCCGCCGACTGCGGTGGTCAAACCACTGATAAGAGCGGTTGAAGAGGCCTGGAAGACGCCGGAGACAGTGAGTGTTGAACCAACCGTAGAAGATGCATTGCTTATGAAACCACCAAATGCAGTGAGCAATCCAGTCGTAAGAACTGTAGACGAGGCATTGACAGCGCCAGAGACGGTGAGCGCACCATTAATGGTAGACGATGCGCTCGAGACAAATCCCGCAATGCGGCCCTTACCGTCAATCGAAAAGAGTGTGGTAGAAGCGCTGTCCGCGACAACAAAAGAGCTTCCGGAATAGTCAAGGCCGCCTGAAACTGCCCGCGTTTTGAGCGTGAGGATGCTTCCTGCGGTTGAGGTCGCGGTGAGCGTCGCGACAGAGCGAACATCTGTCTCGGTCGTCGTCCCCATTGCCACATGGTCGCCTATTGCCTGGAGGCGAAGGACGATCCCGTCGTCAACCCATCCGTCTGAAGTACTATCGTCAGTGCAATAAACATTACCACTTGCGTCAGTCGTCAACAGGCCGCCACTCGAAAATACGCTACAGTCTACTGTACTAATCGTGAGCCCGCCGGTACGGAGCTTTAACCCGCCACTGAATGTTGACGTGCCGGTGCCCGACGTATAGAGCTGGTCTGCTTCAATATCGCCGGCTGCATCCACATTTCCCGCAAATGTTGAGGTTGCGGTGCTTCCGACGGTCACGACACCCGTGAGCGTGCTCGCGCCGTCCACAGTGAGTGTGCCGTTCGTCGTTATATTCGTGCTAATCGTTGATGCCGCGGATGCGGAGAGCGCCACGAACGCAAGCGCAAGGCCGACGGCAAGTGCACTCGTATATACATTTTGCTTTCTAGTAAAGGTAAACATACGAAACTTTATTCAGTTACGAATACTTATAATTAATGAAGCGAATAATAAAAATGTCTAAAAAATTGCGTGCCGCACCGACCAAGACGCGACGACGCGGTTATCTGCGATGCCCAAGTCGCAGATGTTAACTACAGTATAAAACATACGCGCAAGAAAAGCGCTGTGGATAACTCGGTGGCGAGGAACTAGCAACCAGTAACTGGTAACTAGGGAACGGAAACACACCGCTCTGGCTTTGCCAGAGCGGTGTGTTTCTATCCGCCCGTCGTATCACCAGTTACGAGTGACTAGTTACCAGTTCCTAACGCCGCCACCGCCTCGTCCACGCGCTCGACCATCTTACTATCGCCCGCCTGTTCAGCAAGTGTGCGTACCTGCCGGTAATATTCTCGCGCTCTTGCATGTTCACCATCGCTCGCATAATACTCCGCAAGAGTAAAGAGGAGGCCTATGTGCCCGGGGAGCTTGCCGAGACCCTCGAGGAGAATGTCGTCTGCAAGCTCCTTTTTCTCACTCCACGAGAGCGCATAAAGTTCGTAAAATTTCATATACAATGCGGGGTACGTGTCATCGCGCCGAAGTGCCGCGCGGTAGTACCGCTCGGCGCGCGGGTAGTCGCGGATATAGAGGTGATAGAGATCGCCCAAGTTCTCGTATGCGGCGCGGTCATGCGGCCAGTTCGCGGCCATGTAGAGCCATATTTCTTCTGCGCCGGCATAATCGCCGGCAAGTTTTCGATAGGATCCTAAGTCAAGCCACGAGTCGTAGAGGGTCAAGTCTTCGTTGAGCGCCGCGACGATACGCTCGATATCTGGGCGAAGCCGCGCTTGCTCTGTCGCGCTCACCGAATCCGCAAACACCGGTGCGTCAAGGTTTGGCACGGCGACTTCCCCGCCCCCTGCGACATCTTCAGTGCCCGAAACACCGCTCTTGTCAACGTCGGCTCCGTCTCGAAGCTCACCCCAAAAATACCAGAGAGCAAGGCCGAAGGAGCCTGCAATAAGGAAAATAGCGCCGAGTTTCTTCGTCTTCATAAAAAGAAGTGTACGGGAATACTGGGAAAATGCAACCGTGTCACGAAATCCGAAGCACCCTGGCCGACCGCTGCCCGCGTTCAGCGAGCTAGGCGAAATACGAAACTCACAAAAACACAAAGCACAAAACCCAAACAAAGCCCAATTTCGAAAGACCAAAGCCCAAACACGGAGTGCGACCGTTCGGGTTTGGGAATTTGTGTTTTGGGCTTTTGAAATTGTTTGGGTTTTGTGATTTGGGTTTTGGGTTTTTTAGTGGGGGACATCGGATGTCCGACGTTCGTTCCAGCCTCTAATTTCTCACTTCCAACTTCCACTAAAAAACAAACCCCCAACCATAAGTGGTTGGGGGTTTGCCGTCCTTCCGTCTCGATATTTCGATATATCGATATTTCGAAATTTCGAGCGCGGACACAAGAGGACTAGTTTGCCGACGTGAGCGTCTCGGCTGCCATGGATACTCCGGCAAGACCCGGTACCTGGTAGCCGTTCGTCCAGTCAAGGGCTTGGAGCGTTGCGGTCGTTGTCGTTGAGAGCGGCGACCAGATCAGGTCATCGTTCGTGTCCGTATCAATTCCCTCAGAATCGCTCATTGCAAATCCTGCGGTATTGAACGAACCATTGAGTCCATTCGGACTCGGGACCGCTGTTGGGTAGGCAAGATCGCCGTTGAGCCGCACGTCGATCGACTCGGTGCCAGTCTGCGTCTCAACACTGGAAACGGTTGCACGGAACTCAAACCAGCGTGTCGCACCTGACGGAACGGTATACGTCGTTGTTGCAACGCCGCCGCCAGAACAACCAGTCGCACTCTTATCAAGCGTAATCTCAATGCCAGTGTCAGCGATGCCAACTGTGTTCGCCGTGGTCTGACTGTTCTCGTTACCATAGCAGGAGTTGGAGTTCAGGAGGCCATCAGCGCCGTTGTCACCCGCAGTCGTTGACTGGAAGGTCGAGTCCGGAGTCGTGAACGCATCGGTGTAAACGTAAAGCGCATACTTCGACGTCGTTGCCTTCGCAAATGTACCAGTTGAGCTGCTGTGCTGGAAGGTAAACTTGGTAAACGCCACCGGGCCGTTCATTGCCGTCACCTTGAACTTATAGAGCACCTTGTTGGAGCCGGTCTGGAGCACGCGCTCTGAAGTTGAGAGGTCAATTTTCTCAAACTTCGGGTATGCTCTCATCACGCGCACGCCGGTCGGTGTCACATCAGCCGTCGAACTCACCGCTATACTCGTGCCGCCCTGGGCACCAGTCCCGTAGTTACCGCCGGATACCGGGGTCGAGCTGTTCACGTTCTGCGCATCCCACGCGATGACAACAAGGTCGCCGGAGGCGGTGAGCGGGCCTGCAGTTGAGTTGATAGCAGAGACGGTACCCTTCACGGTCATAGTCTTGCTGCCGCCTGCAGGAACAGTGAACGGCGTGGCGCTGTTTATCGTCGAAGTCGCATAGTCGCCATTATTGACGAAGAGCGCCTCGCCAACCTGCGTTGTGCCGTCCCAGAGAGTAACCTTCTGGCCGACGAGGTCAACTGGCGTGTTCGTTGCGGCACTCGCAAACTGGAATCCGACTTTCATAATATTGATGTCTTCCGTGGTACCGGTGAACTTGAGTTTGAGCAGCGTCGCTTCAATGCCTGGAGTCACGATCGAGTAGCCGGGGCTTGAATCATCCACAACGGTGTATGTGCCGCCGGTGTTGAGCGTGATTATCTGGCCGACGCTTGTGTTGATGGTGATACCCGTCGCTGCTGTCGTGAGGCTCTGCCCGGAAGTTACACCGGTCGCCTGGTTTGCCGCTGCTGAAAGTGCGGCAATGCCCCAGCGGAACTGCTGGCCGGTGCTCGAGGCAGTCGTCGAGCAGCGCATCGCCAAAGACTTGATCGTACCCTTCGGGACCACGAGCGGACTATCGAGCGTGAACGCCTGATTATCTTTGCTCGCGGTCGGAGACGCGCGGTTCGAGCCCGTCGTGAGCTCGGTCGTACCATCGAGGAGCGTACAAGACGAGATATTCGTCGCTACTCCTGAGACCACTTCGTAGTCCATAAGGAGCTGCGTGAACTGGATGTCGTCCCCGGAGTCCGATGCATCCATCTGATAGTTGGCAAAGACAAACGGATTGCCCGCCACAATCGTCTGCGCGAGCGGAACGGACGAGACCGAGATTGTGATGACCGGCGCCTTCACCGTCATCTTCGGACCCTCAACTGGTGAGCTCGGACCGGGGGTAATCGTGTCTCCCGTCTCCTGGCCAGTCACGGTTGTCCAGTCGTCTGCCGGTGTCGTCGAGGCGGTCACCGTGTCGTTATTGGCAAAGTCAGTGCCGTACTTTCCTTTGAGGAAGTAGGTGTTCTTGCCTTTCGGGAAGGTGATGCTGTCGGTGAAGCGTGCTCTGCCGCCCGTTCCTACCGCCGCGGCATCAACTGGACCTGCAACGACGCTCCCGTTTGCATCAGCAAGGACCACTTGTGTCATGTCGAGCGCGTTTCCGGTGCCGGTAACACCGAAGTAGAAGTCCGTGCGGCCGACTGAGATCGCCTCGCCCTTCACTTCTACGTCAAATGCGCCGAGCGCTACGTTCAGCGTGTTTTCCGCCACATTCTGTGCTGCAACGCTCTGCGACTTCGTCACGGTGATGGAGCCTTTGCCGATCGTGATGGTTGAACCATCGTACCACGGCGTGCCGGTCGTGAACTCGGAAGCGGTTGTTGCCGCTGCTGTCGAGCCCGCGCTTGCGGTAATGCCGAAGCCGTAGGTCTCACCGGTAACAAAGAGATCAGTATCCTTGAAGATGTGGAAGATGATCGTGCGGTTCGAGCCGCCGACGATATCGCCACGAACCGCGATCTCCTTAAACATGCCCTTATCTACAACAAGGCCATCACCGAACGTTACGGTGTAGTACTTGCCGGCCGAGTCAATGGTCATGGGATAGTCCACGCCGTCAACGCGGGTCATAAGGTTCGCGAAGTCAGCATTTCCTGCGGAGCCTGCTTGGTTCCAACGGAGAGATCTGATGCGAACTTTCTCGTTTGTGCCTGCCTCAACCTTGATTGCGGAGAAGGTGTAGGCGGTCGAGCCGATATTTTTCGTGATGGCTGCGTTCGGGTCAAGTGTGCCCACGGAAACCGTCGCCGTGCCGATTGAGAGCTGGTCGTTCACCGTGTGTGTCGCTCCCTTGATCGGGAGCGTTCCTGTGACGGTCGCGCTCGTGTTCACGGAGACAACCTCGACAGTGACGATTTCACCAGACTTCAAGGAAGCCTTTGCGGCCATGTTGCCTGCGACGGTCATCGTCCGCGACTGTCCGGCCATCACTTTGAATGGCTCGCTGAGCGTCGCTTCGTGGTTAGAATTAAACGTCTTCGCGAGGCCGATCTGGTTTCCGGTCGCATCATCGAGAAGAACGAGGCCAGCGAAGTTCACGTCAGATCCGAGGCCGGTGCGGCGGATGAGAAGGCTGTTCACCGTCACATCGCCGTCGGTGCCTGCGGTAAAGACCACGCGCGTGAACGGTACGCGTGATGCGCTGCCTACTGCAAGAGAATTTGCCGGCTGGTTTGCAGCAGCCGCAACGCTAAGACCTGTGCCTGCCGCCGGAGTCGGAGTGGGCGTCGGTGTTGGCGTAGGTGTCGGCGTTGGAGTTGGAGTTGGAGTTGGAGTTGGAGTTGGTCCACCAGATGATGCGGAGCAAAGCATATTAAGCTTCGCCCTCGTCGCGGGACCAACATAGCCCGTGCCTTTCGAGAGGCCAACCGGAGTCAGCACATCTGCGGCGTACTTATCCTGGAACTTCACCACTGCCGCTTTGCTGATCGAGCCGAAGTAGCTCGTCTCGTTGCCGGCAGAGCCGACACCGCTTACCGCAAGCTGTGTTGCGGCATCGGCGTTGAGGAATTGCTGGAGGTTCCTTACGTCATCTCCCGTGCTTCCCACGGTGAGATTGCGCACCCATGTGTATGGACACACAGACGGCGTCGGTGTAACTCCACCCCCCTCCTGAATCCCTGCAAGCTGTGCTTGCAGTTGTGCGATGAGCGCAAGAAGGCTCTGAATTTGCGCCTGAAGATCAGCGGTGGTTTGTGCGGATGCCACGGGCACGCCGCCGACCACGCTGAGTACAAGTGCAAGACCGAGCATCCCTGCAACAAATCGTCTGAATTTCGAAGAATGATACTGCATAGTCATACTAATAAATTTAATCGATCGATCGAATGAAATGATTTGATGATCGAAAATTGAAAATTAATGAGAATAATAATTATGATAATTGTTTGGCTAATAACGTCGTGTCTTGTATCGCCTCTCACGGGCTGCTTGTGTATCGACCAGCAAGTCCCGTCTAGAGGAATGTGATGATACGATGGTTGTTTATCGTTACAGGTTTTTTCTAAATCTTCAGAAAAAAATTTTCCTCTCACTCATCATGTGGCGTATTGTGCGAATTTTCTCGTGCGCAATTTCATGCGCCTTCATAGGCTTTTTTTCTGTATAGTCCTCATTTCGGAATATATAAGGCGTTGATTCAAAATAAATTGAACATCTTGCGCTCTCTGCACATCCATATATCGCTCGTGCTCAATCGCGAAATCCTCACCGTATCTCGATACGATTCGGATTCGCTCATTCCGCGCCAAACGATATCTGAATATGCAAAAAACGCAATTGTGTCCAATTGATTTTGAATCAACGCCTAATTATCAAAGAACGTGTACGCAGAAAAAACTCTCGAAACGCGCTACGCCTCGGGCGTCACCGAGACTGCCCTCGAGCGCGCTTCCACTCTTCTGCTACAATTACGCTTCAGAGACTTATTCTGAATTATAAGCCCTCTTTAAATCCCTGCAAACACAATATGTGGATAACTCGCGACGTATTAGAGACAAAAGTCTCTACGCAACGGAGTTTCTTCCCATGTGCGACACGCCATGTAGTAAAGCGCTGAGGCAATTCCAAATGGGCCGCGAAGCGCAAGGCTTTATCTCACTTCACTGCAGAGTACGATTACGCTCGCACAGCCACTTTTAAAAGTCAACGGTTGACAAGATAAAAAATGCGACGAGCGATTACAATCTAGTTACTGGTCACTGGTAACAACGCTAGTGGGAGCTGCGAACCGTCCTTCAAAGTATAGCGGCTCCACCGCCGTGCTCCTTCTCGGTGCAACACTCCCTTTTCGACAAGGATAATGAGCTCCCGTTGCGCTGTCTTCCCACTATATTGAGGAAGTAGTCTCGCCACGTCTTTTACCGTCACCCTCCCCCTCGCGCGCACGAGGTCAAGAATTACCGAGCGGCGCTGATCTGCCTCCTCTAAAAAACGCGTCCGCCTCGCCACATTGCCTCCGATATCCGCTATTCCAGGCCGTGGTTGAGGCGCGCTTCGATGATTTTGCGTCCCTTGGAGAATGGTGCTCCGCTTTCCGGTCTCTGCCGCTGAGCCCTTTCCGTCGCGAGCGAACGATGGGATACTATGCTTCCTTGACAAGACGGCGGCACGTGAAGAACCCGGCTGCTGCAGCAGAGGAGAGAGCGCTATCTCGTCGCAACTCTCGCCGAGCGAAGGTGCTCTGAGCAATTCCTCTGTCTCCGCCCGGATTTTTTCTACGCTGGCCACAGGCGTACCTCGGAAGAGTTGTATCAGACGCTCGATCTCCTGCGTCACCAGTTCGACGTTCCTCCCGGAGAGAGTACGGCCGCGAACCAAGACCTCCAAGTAGGAGCACGCAAGTCGCGCGCACCGCTCGATCGCTACCCCTGAGTCAGTGCCAGATCCGGTGCTGGCGACCCCCCTGTCGAAAAAGGACACCGCCATCTCGAGGATTTCTGACCCAAGAGCGCGCAGCCGCCACTTGAGCGGCTCTTGGTCCGATAAAAGACCCGACATGAGATAAATCGCCGAGACGATCGCTTCTGTCTTTTTAAATAGAAAAAGTCCTTGCGAATTGTTCTCAAGCATATCTGGCATAGTAATTTTGGTATTTTATATTATGTCTTTTATATGTCCTTTATATGCTACTCTACAAAATACATATGTCCTTTATGTATGTCTATTTGTCAAAATTACCAAAAAGACACACAGTAAGCAAGCGAGTGTCCTTTTGCATCACACTTGCACCAAGCAATAAGCAACACGCAGCAAGCACGATCCTGACGTGTCCGTGCATCGTGCGTCCTGTGTTTTCCGTCGAAGATGCAGGGTGCTTACTGCTTGCTGCACGTCCTTACGATTTCTCGAGATGAGGAAACGCAACCTGTGTGCTAATCTATGTAAAGGCAAAAGCTACTACCATTTCGGTTATGTCAAAAGACTCCAAAAAACAAAAACGCCCGCGTCGGGAAAAAGAGGAGCGCGACTACGACGAGACGGAAGAGGAGCTTCCCGAGCCGCAGAGCCTCAGCCACGAGACGATCTATCACGCTGTCGCGATTGCACTCGCAGGGACAGCTGCTTTTCTCTTGCTTGCGGCACTCGGCAAAGCGGGGCCCGTCGGCGACTCGACGTACCGACTGCTCTCGCATTTCCTCGGCGTCGGCTACTACCTCATCCCCCTAGGTGCGATCGGTGTGGCGACCGCCTTTTTTCGCACCACGCAAGCCGCGCTTACGCCGCTGCGCCTCGTCGGCGCATTCGTTTTCTTTCTCGCGGGACTCGCGCTGATCGAACTCCTCGCAGAGACCCGGGGAGGAGTCGTCGGCGGACTCTTCGCGCGGACGTTGAGCCAGCTCTTTGAGCGTCTGGCGAGCATCGTGCTGCTTGTAGCGCTCATAGCAATCACGCTTCTCGTACTCTTCGATACGCACCTCCCCACCGGGCGCATTGCCGCTCTCGTGCGTGCGATCAAAGAGCGAAAGAAAAAGGGCGAGTCTTCCTCTGAAGACTCGTACACTGTCTCCGGGCTTGACGCCGAGCATCTGAAGTCGAGCGAGGGCGAAGGTGCGCTCTCCGAGAAACGATCCCCCATCACGGGATCGAGCAGCGATCCATCTATCACCCCGTCTTCCCCGCCTGCCTCTCCGGAAGGAGAAGGTGCAAAAACGAGCACGGAGGCTGAGTCAACCGCTCCCGGCAAACAAGGCGCCCCGCGCCCTGCTTCGATCCCGCGCCGCCGGGAAGCAGCGCCGACAGAACCGGATATAGAACTCCGCACGCTCGTCGCGACCGGTCGCTACATCCCGCCGCCGGTCTCCCTCCTTGAGGGTGATCGCGGCAAACCCGGCGTCGGCGATATCAAGGCGAACACGAACATCATCAAACGCACGCTCTCAAATTTCGGCATCACGGTCGAAATTGAAGAAGTTTCAATCGGCCCGACGGTCACCCGCTATGCGCTGAAACCCGCCGAGGGCGTCAAACTCTCGCGCATCGTCGGTCTCAAAAACGAGCTCTCGCTCGCTCTTGCGGCGCATCCGATTAGGATCGAGGCGCCGATTCCGGGCAAATCGCAGGTCGGCATCGAGCTTCCGAACACGGCAAAAACCACCGTCGGTCTCGCGCACCTCGTCGACACCGAGGAATTCAGCAACTCGGACAAACCGCTCCTCGTCGTCCTCGGCAAGAGCATTACCGGCAAAGCGCATTATGCGAGCCTTACAAAAATGCCGCACCTCCTCATAGCGGGCGCGACCGGCTCCGGGAAGTCGGTCGCGATCCACGCGCTCGTGACCTCGCTCCTCTATCGCAACGCTCCTGAGCATCTCCGGATCATACTCATAGACCCAAAGCGAGTTGAACTCACGCTCTATAACACTATTCCCCACCTCCTCACCCCGGTCGTCACGAATGCGCGTCAAGCAATCCTCTCATTGCGCTGGGCGGCGAAGGAGATGGATCGGCGTTACGACGTGCTTGAAGCAGAGAAGGTGCGCGACATCGAGTCGTACCACAAAAACATCGTCGCACCTGCCTATGCTGGTGCGGCGGAGGTCGACGCCGCGAGCGAGGAGAGCGTCGGCATCCCTGACACCCCCGCGCTCCCCGAGCGCATGCCCTATATCGCCATCGTGATAGACGAGCTTGCCGACATCATGGCCGCCTATCCGCGAGAGCTTGAAGCCGCGATCGTGCGCCTCGCACAGATGAGCCGCGCCGTCGGCATCCACCTCGTGCTCTCGACGCAGCGGCCGAGCGTCAATGTAATCACTGGCCTCATCAAGGCCAACATCCCGACGCGGATCGCCTTCCAGGTCGCCTCGCAGATAGACTCGCGCACCATACTCGACAGCGGCGGCGCCGAGACCCTCCTTGGCGCCGGCGATATGCTCTACCTTGCAGGGGACATGGCGAAACCACAGCGCCTCCAGTCCGCCTTTATCTCCGAGACGGAAGTCAAAAAAGTGGTGGGCCACGTCGCGGCGAACTACGATGCGCTGCCGCCGGAGCACATCGTGCTCACGAGCGAAAACGCTGACTCGTATGGCTCGGTCGCGCTCCCGCTCGATGAGGATGGCGGCGACGATGACCTGCTCTACGAGCAGGCGCGAGAGGTCGTGATGCGCGCAGACAAGGCCTCAACGTCCCTCCTCCAGAGACGCCTCCGCGTTGGCTACGCGCGCGCCGCGCGTCTCGTCGACATGCTCGAGGAGCGCGGCGTCGTCGGCCCGGCGGATGGATCGAAGCCGAGGGACATATTGGTGCGGGAAGGCAACGAAAGCGCGGATGAGAGAGAGCGCGGTGAAGTATGAGACTAAAATTTTCAATTATCAATTTTCAATTTTCAATAAATTTTCAATGTTCCAATGACTCAATGATGGACGACGTCGTGTTTGAAAATTGTGTCATTGCAAAATTGATTGAAAATTGAAAATTGTAAAATTGAAAATTCAAAGTAGGTATGAAAAATTTCTATCGGTCTCCCTTTCGGCTCCGAACGCTGCTCAACGCCGCCCTCCTCCTCCTCGCCGGCGGCGCGCTGCTTGTGTACGCCGCAGTTGAAGCGCATGCGTATCTTGCCGGTATCACGATCGCGGTACGCACGCCGGAGAACGGCGCGACGGTCCGTGAGCCCCTGATTACTGTCGCAGGCGAGATTGCAAACGCCGCATTCATCACACTAAACGGCCGCGAGCTCCTCACCGATGAGGGCGGCCAATTCGAAGAGAGCATCCTCGTCTCCCCGGGCTACAACCTTTTCACCGTTGCGGCAGAAGACAAGTTTGGTAGGATGAAAGAGAAAAAACTCGAAATCATCTACCGACCCTGAGAATATGAAAAACGAAGCCGCAACCGCACAGGTGCTCTCGAATTTCTTCGCCGATGGAGCAAAGATCGTTTTCGGCTCGATGGTCGTTGGCGTACTCATCCAAAACGGTAATGTGCCCGCCCCGACGACAACAATCATTTCTGGTAGCGTCTTGACC
This sequence comes from bacterium, assembly GCA_030697645.1. Taxonomy (NCBI): domain Bacteria; species bacterium. The sequence continues at coordinate 27,702 of JAUYPI010000017.1, forward strand.
ATATTCTTCCTGATAGTTGCGGTGCATCTACAGAAAAAAGGGTAGCCGAACATGCATCTATGAATCTGCTTACATTCTATATCGCAGCAAGCATCATCGCGCTCATGGGCATCATGTGGCTTATTATTAGTGATCGAAAAAAATAACTATGGACTCAAACACTTCGCAAACCATAATCCTGTTTGTTTTGCTCGCCATAAACGCCATTGCCATTGTCTACTACACGCGCAAGCACCCGGAAGCACTCCGATAAAAAAATATGAACTCCAAGACACCTCCACATGCCGGCTTCGGCTCGCTCGGGTTTCTCGTTGCGGTCGGCGTCGCGCTTGCTCTGTTCGCGGCGCTCGTGATCGCGCGGCCGTGGCAAACAACAACCCCGAAAGTCGTACCCGAAATCCGGCCACCATCAGAAAAAAACATGCGCCCTACCTCTGCTCCACAACCGCCCGTTGTTGGGCAACCGACCTACGCAACCCCAAGCACAGCAGCCGTTCAAATTCCAACAAACGACCAATCCTGCACTCTCGATACAGATTGTGTTATTGTCTCAACCATCTGCAGCACGTGCGAATGTGGCATGCCGGTAAATAAAATGCACGAGCAGAAATATGTTGATGTATGGAAAGTCCAATGTAAGAATTATCACGGTGGCATATGCGATTATTTATGCCGCACGCCATTTGCAAAATGCCTCAGCGGTAAATGTGTATTGAGTGAGTCGCCGTAATGCGATCCAATTGATTTTTGAGCATCTCGGTGTATAGTTTTCCTATGCACGCACCAAAACTTCCCATCATCGACATCAAAAAGTACGGCGGCAAACAGATTGCAATCGCGAACGGTAAGATTGTCGCTGCGGGCAAAAATTCCGTTGAGGCGTTCACAAAGGCCCGGCAGAATCTTCCAGAAAAGACATGGAGACAGATCTGCTCGTCAGCGTCCCGAAAGGACTGACGGTCGTATAGCTAAAATAAAAACCATGACGCAAACAACCCTCTACGACAAAATTTCCGATCTCGAAACGCAACTCCAGGAATTAAAATTGGAGGCATATTTTTCGTTGCCCGAGAAAAAACGTACTGGCGGACGATACTCCGAAACAACGCTCCTTGATGCTGTAAAAAAAACGCGCCGGAATATGTGGAACAAACGATATACAAAAAAGATTGCGCGTGTTCGTTGACACAAGCGCTCTGCTCGCAGGCCTCAACTCACCGAGCGGCGCCGCCGGTGCGATGCTTGCAGCGCTCTTCGCCGATAAACAACTGTTCAAAATCATCCTCTCAAATCAAGTTATCGAGGAAGCGGAACGTAACATACGCCTCAAATTTCCACTACTCACTGACGCGTGGCTCTCATTCATGCTGCATGCACCTCTCGTCGCTCCGGACGCAACCATCGCCGAAATACGCACAGCGTTTGAGGTAATAGGCACCGATGACGCGCCGATTTTGGCAAGCGCCATCAAAGCATGCGCTGACGTCCTCGTCACCTGGAATACGCGAGACTTCATGAAAGAAAAGGTGTTGCAAGCAAACCCATTTCCCATACTCACACCGGGAAATTTTTTGAAACAGTTTGTACGAAAAACATGAGCTCCAGAACACCTTGTATGGGATAATAAAGAAAAGTTGTCAGTGATTGATTGGTGGAATAAGTATGGGCCATACACTCCAGAAAGGAATTCTGTGGCCTTACGCCAAGTACTTTTTCTGTCAAGAATAAGGTTGTGGACGATGTAGACGGCATTTATATTGGAGGGTCAGAGGGAGTTTTAACGAACTATTTCATTTTACCTGCACCTGGTAACAAAATATTGGAGATAAATCTAATGATACTTAATAGCAAGCAGATTCTCTCCACCTTCAAATTCATAAAATCATCGTAACCATAATTCATGCTTCTTGATTCATAATTCTTAGCTACCACCATGCCCAAAAAACCTGACGACAACAAAAACGAGCAAGCGCCGGGCCCAGCCTCCGCCAAAGGCTTCGGCGGGCAAGCAGCCACGAACACCGCGATTGACGAGAGCATCCGGCAAATCAAGACGAAGTTCGGCGAGGAGGCTGCTCGGCAACTACAGCGGGTAACGGAAAAAATCGTTGCAGAGTATCAACCGGAGAAAATAATCCTGTTCGGCTCGTGGGCCTGGGGCGTACCACATGAGTGGAGCGATCTCGATCTGTTTATCGTAAAAGATTCTCCAAAAAAACGTCGGGAGCGAGAATATGAACTGCGAATGAAACTGTTCGGCAACAAGTTTCCACCCATGGACTTGCTCATCTACACGCCGGAAGAGATGGAAAAACGCGTCCACATAGGAGACTTCTTCGTGAATGACATCCTCGACCGCGGCACCGTGCTCTATGAAAAAACATAAACTCTCGGAACAAGAATTGCAGACTGAAGAATGGGTCAAGCGGGCGACCGACGATGAACTCACCGCTCGCTCAATCCTCAAACACCGCGACGCGCCGCCGATGCCGGTCTGCTTTTTCTCACAGCAACTTGCCGAGAAATATCTCAAAGCGTTCCTGGTGCACCAGAGCCGGTGGTACCCGAAAATTCACCCGCTTGATGTGCTGCTCGAGCACTGCCGAGACCTCGATGCGGAATTTGCGAAGCTCAAAGAAGACTGCCTCTTCCTCACGTCGTTCTACCGCGACACGCGGTACCCAGCTGATACGCCAGACTACGATTGGAATGAGTGTGAAGCGGCGTTCGCAGCGGCGATTCGCGTGAAAGAATTCGTGCAAGAAAAACTCAAAATACTCACCTACAGCGCTGAAGCAGATCGCGGCTTCGGCGCGCTCGGGTTTCTCGTGGTGACCGGCGGCGCGCTTGCTCTGTTCGCGGCACTGATGATCGCGCGACCGTGGAGCGCGACTCCGCAACAGACGTATCCAATTTCCGATGAGACAATCGGCGCACCAACAGGCCCGACAGACGCGACTGATTCCTACGACCGACTGTGTGAATTAACCGGCGGCACGGCCGTATCCTGCCCGGAAAATCCTCCGCCAAACGCGGGGATGTGTCTACAATGTATGTGTCCCGAAGGAACATCATGGCAACCGGCCCGTGGCGGATGCATGCATGACGCGGAGTCCAGTCCTCTAAACTCCAATGTCCAACCACCCGACGCAAACACTCTCTCGTCAATCGACACCTCAGACTGGAAGACGTATCGTAATGAGGAGTATGGGTTTGAGTTTCAATATCCATCTACATGGAGCATTCGAACAGATGGCATTAATGATTTATCGCTCTTGCGTCCCGGAATGAAACTACCCAGCAAAGAGAACTTACCCTCACACGATGGTGTTTATTGGGGAGACATTCTAATTGATATATTCTCGAACCCAGATAATCTTTCCATCGAAGAGTATTTGAGCAAACCGGGGAACACATGGAAGCCCTTCGATCAAAATTTACCATTTGATCAGATCGCTATAAAAAATGGTGGTGAAATTTTTATATTTAGAAACATTCCTGGATTCTTCATATCAAGCTTTGCGTATATAAAGGGAAAACGCCCAATAATAGAAATTGCTGATATAGACATAGAAGATGAGTTCCGAGAGGAAATTTTTAATCACATTCTCTCCACTTTCAAATTCATAAAATCATCGTAACCATAATTCATGCTTCTTGATTCATAATTCTTAGCCACCACCATGCCCAAAAAACCTGACGACAACAAAACCGAAAAAGCGTCGGGCGCCGCGAGCGCCACGAACACCGCGATTGACGACGCGATACGGCAGATCAAGACCAAGTTCGGCGAGGAGGCGATTATGAAGCTCGGCGACCAGCCGAAGGTTGGCGTTGACGCGATCCCCACCGGCTCGATCGGGCTCGACTACGCGCTTGGCATCGGCGGCATCCCGCGCGGCAGGATTATCGAAATCTTTGGCCCAGAAAGTTCCGGGAAGACCTCCTTGGCGCTTCACATCGTCGCCGAGGCGCAGAAAAAGGGCGGCGTGTGCGCGTTCATTGACGCCGAGCACGCGCTCGACCCGGAGTATTCAAAAAAACTCGGCGTGAAGACTGCGGAGCTCTTGATCTCCCAGCCGGACACCGGCGAGCAGGCGCTCGAGATCACCGAGTCCCTCGTGCGCTCGGGGAAAATTGACGTCGTCGTCATTGACTCCGTCGCGGCACTCACGCCAAAAGACGAGATCGAAGGCGAGATGGGCGCGCAACACATGGGAAAGCAAGCTCGCCTCATGAGCCAGGCGCTGCGCAAGCTCACGGCAATCGTCGCAAAGAGCAAAACCGTCGTCATTTTCATCAACCAAATCCGGATGCAGATCGGGGTCCAGTGGGGAAATCCCGAAACCACTCCGGGCGGCAAAGCGCTCAAATTTTACACCTCGGTGCGACTCGACATCCGCCGCATCGCGCAAATTAAGAAAGGCGAGGAAGTCGTCGGCGGGAGAGTGCGGGTCAAAGTAGTGAAAAACAAAGTCGCGCCGCCGTTCCGCTCCACCGAGTTCGACCTCCTCTACGGTGAGGGCATCGCTCGCGAGGGAGAGCTCCTCGCGCTTGGAGAGAAGTACAAGCTGATTGAGAAATCCGGCGCCTCCTACAGCTACGGCGAGCACAAACTCGGCCGCGGCTACGACGCCGCCCGCACCTTCCTCAAAGACAATCCCAAGGTCGCGGCCGACCTCCTCAAGCAAATCCGCGGTGCGATGACGAGACTGGAGACTGGTAACTAGTCACGAGTAACTGGGGGCTACGACGTGCGGATAGAAACGCGCCGCTCTGGCTTTGCCAG